>JBAXIL010000008.1:0-51495 GCA_037138355.1 bacterium | reverse complement strand
TGATACAGTAACTGACACAGTGACTGACACAGTAACTAACACAGTAACCGACACATTAACTGATACATTCACAGTGACAGATACAGTAACTGATACAGTCACTGATACAGTAACTGACACAGTAACTAATACAGTAACTGACACAGTAACTAATACTGTAACTGATACAGTAACTGATACATACACAGTAACCAACACAGTGACAGATACAGTGACTGACACAGTAACTAATACAGTAACTGATACAGTAACTGACACAGTAACTAATACAGTAACTGATACAGTAACTGACACAGTGACAAATACATACACAGTAACAGATACAGTAACTAACACAGTTACAGATACTGTAACAAATACTGCAACTAACACAGTTACTAACACAGTGACAAATACTATAACTAATACAGTGTCTGATACTGTAACTGATACATATACAGTGACAAATACAGTAACTAACACAGTGACAAACACAGTAACTAATACAGTAACTGATACGGTAACTAATACAGTGACTAACACAGTAACGAACACAGTAACTGATACATATACAGTAACAGACACAGTAACTAATACTGTGACCGATACTGTAACAAGTACTGTAACAAACACAGTAACTAACACAGTAACCAACACTGTTACCAGCACAGTTACAGGAACCATTACTGATACAGTAACAAGTACAGCAACTAATACAGTGACAAGTACAGTAACTAATACAGTAACTGATACTTATACAGTCACAAGCACAGTAACTAATACAGCTACTAACACGATAACTAATACAATTACAGATACAGTGACAAACACAGTAACTAACACAGTGACAAATACAGTAACTAACACAGTGACTAACACAGTGACTAACACAGTAACTGATACAGTAACTAATACGATAACTAATACAGTAACAGATACTTACACAGTAACTAATACAGTAACTAACACAGTAACCAATACAGTAACTAACACAGTAACCAATACAGTAACTAACACAGTGACAAATACAGTAACAGAGTCATTAACAGCAACAATTACTCAGACAATTACAGAAACTGTAACATATAACACAACCTTAACAGCTACACCAACTGCTAACTATGAGATGAATATTGCTATCTACAATGCTGCTGGTGAGTTAGTAAAACAATTGTCAGCTACAAGAGAATATAGCTTACCTGATGGCTTCACATTATCTAAAGATGTATTTAGTCCAGCAGATGGTAGCACAGTAACAATAACTATTGCTGGAACAGATGTTGCAACTTGGAATGGTACTAACGAGCAGAATACAATAGTAGAGAATGGAATATACTATGTCAAGGTTGATGTAATTGACTCGGTTGGATTCCATCACACTACTGTAAAACAGGTAACAGTATTGACCACCAACGATAGCAAGGTATTCCTTGTATTCAACAGTGCTGGCGAGATAGTAAAACACATACCTGTTGATTATTTGACAGATGAAAGTTCTACTGTACTTACAGTTGATAATAATGTATTCTCGCCAAGCAATATAGCAGGAACAATTACTTATGCAGTATTCACATATATGGGCCAGACAATACAGTGGGATGGAACAAATGATCTTGGACAGGTAGTAGAAAATGGTTCATACAAAGCAGAGATTGCAATAGTTGATGCTGAATCAACTATTAAAATTGCTGAAACCAATATTACTGTGTTGAATATCACTAATGATAATATCTTGACAGATATCAAGATATTACCTAACCCAGTGAACAAATCAATTAACACAAATGTAAACATCACATACAATGTTAAGAATGGAACAGTCGTAACAGCAAAGATATACAACTTGGCTGGAGAGTTTATTAAGACATTAAGCGATAACACCAATGCTGGAAAAGTAACATGGAATCTAATTGCGGATAGACAGGTTGTACCTGGATTGTATGTAGTTGTAATTAATGCTCATGCATCAAATGGCAAGAGCAAGACATCAATAGTTAAATTGTCAATCATAAGATAGACGATATTAGGGGAATGGTAAGGCCAAAGACACGGTTTAATGCCGTGTCTTTGGTATTTATAGAGAAATATAAAGAGGTATGATTGAAAAAAACACTGCTCGTTGATATACATGAAGGCGATATAGCAGCCATGGATGTTTATGACTGTTACGGCAACGAACTAATAAAAACAGGTGCTATCTTAAAAAAAATAATAAAAAATAATCTTGAAAAAGCTGACATCAGTCACATATTTATAAAGGATGATGAAACGATTGTTCATAGTGTTTATAAACAAAAAATTCTCGCAGAATTACTAAAGATAATAAAGTGTTATATCACATCCAATGGTAAGAGCTCTGAGATTCTAAATAGGTATAATGATAAAGAAATAAAACGATTCTTATCGGGCTCAAATGAAAACTCAACTAAAATAGCATACGGTCATATTTTAAAGTATATGGCAGTCGAAATGTCTTCTTGCTTTAATAATAAAACAAAATATGTTTATGATTTTTCGGACTACAGAAGTAAAGAAACATATTTGGAGTACCATATAAGAAATACTGCGTGTATATCAGGAGTGATTGCGCAAAATATGGGTTTAAATAGTGAAGATATAAAGGCTGTGATAATAGGAGCAGTGCTGTGTGATTTAACAATTAACCAATACAAATTCATAAAAGAACGAAGAAAATTGACAGCAATAGAAACGGAAAAACTTAAACAACATTCATTATTGAGTTATGAAATTGCAAGAAACACATACGGCATACCTGCAAAATCAGCTCTTATCTCAGCGCAACATCATGAAAGATATGACGGAAGTGGCTATCCTAATGGCTTAAAAGGGCATAAAATAGGGCTTGCGAGCAAGATTGTAATGTTGGCGGATGTTTATGATGCTCTTATAAGTGATAGGCCACATAGAAAGTCCTACAGCACATTTGAGGCCTGGAAATACATTGAAATTAATAGCGGAATACTATTTGATCCTGTGGTGGTAGAAGAATTTAAGCGTTCTATCCCCAAGTATTACCCAGGGGACAGTATGAACTTAAGTGATGGAAAAACTGGTGTTATACTTGAAAACTTTTATGGAAATAAGGATAATACTACTATAAAAATAATTGAAAAATAAATCAAAAGTGTTATACTTTCTTGTAATGTTTTGCGATATTTATTGAATGTTTTTAGCAACAATAAGTCAAAAGGAGTTTTGATGGGAAAAATTATATCTGTCGCAAATCAAAAGGGCGGAGTAGGTAAAACAACAACTACAGTAAATACTGCCAGTGCTATTGCGGCAAGGGGTTTAAAAGTTCTTATAGTTGACATTGACCCACAGGGCAATTCTACATTGGGACTTGGCCTTGACAAAGAAGATGAATCAGAAAATGTTTATAATCTTCTTATAGAAGATATGCCTGTAAAGAAAGTTATTAAAAAAACGATAGTAGAAAATCTTGAAATCATTCCTTCAAATATACAGTTAACAGGAGCAGAAGTTGAACTTGTAAATGAAGATGAAAGAGAAACAAAACTAAAAAAAGCACTTGATCAAATAAAAAAGGAATATGATTATATTTTTATAGATTCACCGCCTTCGCTTGGACTTTTGACTTTGAACTCACTTGTGGCATCCGATTCGGTAATAATTCCTATGCAGTGCGAGTTTTATGCCTTAGATGGTTTAGGTCAGTTGCTTAACACAATCGGGTTAGTAAAAGAAAATCTTAATCCAGGGCTTGTGATAGAAGGTGTTGTAATTACTATGTTTGATTCCAGAACCAATCTTTCTATGCAGGTATTAGAAGAAATTAAGAAAAAGTTTAAACATAAAGTATATGATACTGTTATTCCGAGAAATGTAAGGCTTTCAGAAGCACCGAGTTTTGGACAACCCATAGATAAGTATGATGGACATTCAAAAGGTGCAAAAGCTTATGATAATTTGGCTGCAGAAATTACAGGAATAAAAGAAGTGCGCAAAAGCGTTGCGGGAAAGGGGTAATATATTATGGCAAGACAAGCACTTGGAAAAGGACTTGAGGCATTAATTCCTGGAGCAAAATCTAAGTCAACATCTGTACCAGCAAAAGGAACAGCGGAGATAAGTATTAATGACATAAGGGCAAATCCAAATCAGCCAAGGAAAAGATTTACTCCTGAGAAGCTTGAAGAGCTGATAAAATCAGTTAAAAGTATTGGAGTTATAGAACCGTTGATAGTAAAGGAAGTTGGCAATAAATATGAAATTATAGCAGGTGAAAGGCGTTTTATTGCAGCACAGAGGGCAGGTTTGAAAACAGTACCTGTGTTAATAAAAAATGTTTCACCTGCCGAACAGCTTGAAATAGGTCTGGTTGAGAATATAATGAGACATGATTTGAACCCTATTGAAGAAGCCAAGGCCTTTAAAAATCTTATGGAAAGTTATAAATGTACTCAAGAAGAATTGTCTGACAGAATAGGGATAAATAGGGTAAGCGTAGCTAATATCGTTAGATTGTTAAAGCTGGCACCTGAGATACAGCAATATGTTATTAATGAAGAGCTTTCTTTAGGTCATGCTAAAGTACTGCTCGGAGTTGAAGATAAAGCAAAACAACGCCTGTTAGCTGAACAAGCAGTTAGAAAGGGTTTGTCTGTCAGAGATATAGAAGCCTTACTGCAAAAGACTTCTTCAAAAAAAGCAGGAGTTAAACAGCAAACCACTGCTGAAATGAAAAGCGTTGAGAATAAAATGAAACTACATTTTGGTACAAAAGTAAGCATAAAAGGAAATTACAAAAAAGGAACTATCGTTATAGAGTATTATAATTCTGAAGATTTTGAAAGAATTACAGAGATAATGAGAATCAGATAAGTTATATAGCGACTAAAAAAAAGCTGGCTTTAAGCCGGTTTTTTTTATTTCTTTTTTATTGGTTTGTTTGATGCTTTTTGTACTTCTGCTGAGAGCTTTGCCACCCAGGTATTATATTCAGGTGTTATCTCTGTTAATCTTTCGCGTGATTTCTTTACCCACTGTGATTCTGGTGGAGTAAACAGGTCCACTACTGTCTGGTATTGAACATAAGCATTTTTTAAGGCACTATCTTCCATAAGCATTTGGTATTCAATTTCAGTTATTTCTTTCTTTTGGAGCTTATTGTCATAGTATAACTTTTTTGAATCTGGATTGCGTTCAAATCCAAGAAATTTTTCACCTTCTGTGTATTCGCGGTGAGCTCTTTTTACCACTTCATAACGAGCCATAAGATAGGCGATGATAAGCGTAAGTAATACAAGTCCGATAATTATCCAGACCTCTTGTGATTTAGTATTTTTTGATTCCATTTTAGAAAACCTCCTAAGTATTTAATAAAATGATTATAAAATGAATTAAAAGCTTTGTCAATTGCTAAAGAGTTGGAACTCTGTTATTTGACATTGACACTGTTGTTTTTACAAGTAAAATGTCTTATATATATACTTAGGAGAGTGTTATGGCTGTGGACAAGAAAAAAATCATAGATTTTGCACTTAAACTGCTTGCCATTAGAGATTATGGAGAAGCAGAATTACGATTAAGAATGGAAGCTAAGGGCTATACTGAGGCTGATATTAGTCCTGTGATGGACTCATTAAAACAAAAAAACTTCATAAATGATGCTGTTTATATAAGTAAGTTGATTAGTAAATACACAATTAAAGCTCCTTCAAGCAAAGCGTTTATAAAAAATTATTTAGAATTAAAAGGTCTAAAGAAAGAACAATTTGAATTGCTTTTGGAGGTAATTGACGAGAGAACAACTGCCAGGAAGGCCTTTCAATTGAAATTTAAACCAATCAAAAAATCCGAAAATACCATGAAATTAAGGCAAAAAGCTACCAATTATTTACAAGCAAAAGGGTTTGATTATGATATAATTATTGAAATATTGAACGAGGAGTTAAAAGGAGACTTGGACTATGAATAGTAATGAATTAAGAAAATTATATTTACAGTTTTTCGCAGAGCGTGGACATTCGGTTAGACCTTCGTCATCTCTTATACCTGAAGATGCTTCCTTATTATTTACCGTAGCAGGCATGGTTCCTTTTAAAAACTATTTCCTATCCAAGGTACCTCTCTTATTTACCAGAGCAACTTCCTCGCAAAAGTGTATCAGAACAAATGATATAGACAATGTAGGTAGAACTCGTAGGCATCATACATTTTTCGAAATGCTTGGGAACTTTTCTTTTGGCGATTATTTTAAGGAAGATACTATAAAGTGGGGCTGGGAGTTTTTAACTGAAGTTGTAAAAATACCAAAAGAAAAACTTTATGTCACCGTATATCTGGACGATAACGAGGCCTATGATATATGGCACAATAAAATGAAAATACCAGCAGATAGGATATTTCGTTTAGGTAAAGAAACTAACTTCTGGGAAATGGGAACTGTAGGACCGTGTGGTTATTGTAGTGAAATATATTTTGATTTTGAAGGTGGCAAAAAAGGTATTGTAACTGCTGAAGATATAGAAAAAAATGATGATAGGTTTCTTGAAGTATGGAATCTTGTTTTTACTCAGTTTGATAAACGCGCTGATGGTACACTTGGGGAATTAAAACAAAAAAATATAGATACTGGTATGGGGCTTGAAAGACTTGCCGCTGTATCACAAGGTGTTTTTTCAAATTTTGAAACAGACCTTTTTATGCCTATTATAAAAGATGTTGCTGAAAAAGCAGAAACCCTTTATGGCAAAGATGCAAAAATGGATATTTCTTTGCGAGTAGTTGCTGACCATGCGAGAGCCGTGACTTTCTTAATCGGAGATGGAGTTTTACCTTCAAATGAAGGTCGTGGTTATGTACTGCGCAGGTTGATCCGTAGAGCGGTTCGTCATGGAAGGACACTTGGTTTTAAGGAAACCTTTTTGTATAAAGTGGTGCCTGTAGTACTTCACATGATGGGTGAAGCTTATCCTGAAACGGCACACAGGAAAGATTACATAACACAAATTATTAAGCTTGAAGAAGAAAAGTTTCAGGAAACCATGGACAAAGGTTTAGAGATCTTGAATGCAGAAATAGATACCATGAAGAAAAATAATATTAACATAATGCAAGGAGAAATAGCATTTAAGCTATATGACACTTACGGTTTTCCTATTGAAATTACTGAGGAAATACTAAAAGAACACAATATAAATCCAGATAAGGAAAAATTTAAATTATGCATGGAAGCGCAAAGAGAGACAGCAAAAAAAGCATGGAAGGGTATGAGTGTTGATGATCAGGGCGTTCCTGATGAAATAATTAAAAATATAGTTTCTACAAGTTTCACTGGATACACTTCATTTAATGAAGAAAATTGTAAAGTTATTGCAATAGTAAAACATGGTAAAAAAGTTTCATCTGCGACAGAGGGCGAAGATGTGTCAATCTTCCTTGATAAGAGTTCTTTTTATGGTGAAGGTGGAGGACAATTAGGTGATAAAGGCTTAATGATTGGACAGGAGCTTGAAATTGAAGTAATAGATACTCAAAAAACGGACAATAGATATATACACAGGGCTAAAATAACAAGAGGTGCGATAAAAGAAGGCTCAGTAGTAAAAACTATGGTGGATATGGACAAGCGTTTTTCTATAATGAAAAATCATACTGGCACACATCTTTTGCAAGCAGCTTTGAGAATTATACTTGGTTCGCATGTAGAACAGGCGGGGTCTTATGTCGGAGATGACAGGTTAAGATTTGATTTTACTCACTATGAAGCCCTCACTGAGCAGGAAGTACGCGCTGTAGAAAAAATGATAAATCAATGGATACAAGAAAGTGTGCCTGTGCAAGTAGCAGTTATGAGCGTAGAGGCAGCTAAAAATACAGGCGCGATGGCTTTATTTGAAGAAAAGTATAAGGGAGAAGTTCGGGTGGTGTCAGTGGGCAATATATCTAAAGAGCTATGTGCAGGCACTCATTTGCATAATATAGGTGAGATTGGATTGTTTAAGATACTCTCTTCAGCTTCCACAGCTGCTGGAATAAGAAGAATAGAAGCAATAACAGGAAATGCCTCATATGCTATGGTTTTAGAAAATGAAAACACTATAAAAGAATTGAAAGCCATATTTAAGACAAGCGACATAACAGAAATGAAAGACAAGATAAATAAAATGATAAAAGAATTTAAAGAACTTGACAAAAGAGTTAATGAAGTTAAAAAAGCTGGAATGATGAAAAATGTCGAGGACTATATAAGTGCTGCAAAGGAAATTAATGGAGTAAAAGTAATAACTATAAGATTTGCAGAGGCGGATAAAGAAGCAGTGAGGCAGTTAGGTGATGTACTGCGAGAGAAAATGAAAAAAGCAGTTATCGTTATCGCAAGTACCGCAGATGATAAAATAAGCTTCCTTGCGATGGTCACAGATGATATAACTGACAAATACGATGCTTCTAAAATAGTAAAACGCGCGGCTGCTATATGTGGTGGCGGCGGTGGTGGCAAAAAGAACATGGCAGAAGCGGGAGGCAAGGATATCTCAAAGTTAGACGAAGCCCTGCTTGAAGTAGAAAAAGCAGTTAAAGGTTAAGCTATGAGAATTATTTGTTTTGATCCTGGAACAGTCAGAATCGGGGTTTCAATCAGTGATGAAACTGAATATCTGGCGAGACCTATAGGCAATATAAAAAACGATGAACGCTTGGATAGACAACTTAAAGAGCTTGGCGAAAAAAATGAATTTGGTAAAATAATAGTCGGTGAACCCTTCAATATGGATGGCACAAGAAATCCCCATAATACATTTGTTGGTCAGTTAGTAGATAGATTGAAAATCATTTTTCCTGACAAGGAAATCATAATGTGGGATGAACGCCTTTCGAGTTGGGAAGCAAATAATATAATGCTGGAAGCTGATTTAAGTAGGAAAAAAAGGAAAAAAAAAGTGGATGCTTTGGCAGCTGTACTTATTCTTCAAAATTATCTGGACAAATCTCGTGAAAGGAAGAAATGAATAATAAAAAAATTATTGTAAAAAAGAAAATATCGCTATTGAATTTTCCAGTTATTATTGCCATTTTAATATGCGCTATTTTGGTAAGCCTTTTTCTGTCTCTTATAATTCCTATTTCCTTTGATAAAAAACAGTTGAAAGAAGTTTCCATAACTTATGGCACAGGCCTAAGAAAAATATCCAATATGCTTGCTTCAAATGGTTTTATAAGAAACAGTCTCGCTTTTGAAATATATGCTTTGGCAACAGGCTCAAATAAAAAGTTTCAGGCTGGAGAGTATGAGTTTTCGGCTGGTGAATCAGCATTAGATATTGCCAATAAACTTGTAAAAGGGGATGTTAAAAAACATCAGATTGTGGTGCCAGAAGGTTCCGACATAGGTGATATAGATAGAATTCTTTCTGACGCTGGAATGATTAAAAGTGGTGATGTTTTAAAGGCAGTAGCGGATAAAAGTCTATTAAAAGCTATGGGTATAGACAACCAATCCGCAGAGGGCCTTTTGTTTCCAGATACTTATTTCATAGTTAGGGGCGAGACTGCAGAAAAGATTTTACAAACTATGCATGAACGCTTTATTGAAAAAACTGTTATAGATATAAACCGCGTTTATGATATTCAGGGTTATAAAGCGACTGGTTATAAGGTACTGATTATGGCTTCTATAATAGAAAAGGAATCACGGCTGGATGTTGAACGCTTTTTGGTTTCTTCGGTTTTTTATAATAGGTTAAAGTCCCCAGAGGCATATCAGAAACGACTTGAATCTTGTGCCACTGTAAGGTATGCACTGAATAAGAAAAAGGGAATCATAACATATAAGGACTTAAGAGTCGAAAACCCATATAACACTTATATCAGAATAGGTTTGCCACCTGGTCCTATATGCAATCCAGGAATTCCAAGTATGACTGCTGCTTTAAAACCAGCAGTAACAAAATATAGATATTTCGTGCTTTATGAAAATGGAGAACATACATTTTCTGAAACTTTAGAACAACACAATATAGCAAAAATCAAAAATAAGAGAATAAGGCAGGGGCAGGAGTGAAAAAATTACTATTTTTTGTCATTATTATATTGGCTCTTAAAACATCAGCGTATGCCTTAACCTATTGTGATGTGGCAGGCGACTCGCTGGCAGCTTGGAAAGTTCAAGCAGAATACAAAGAAAAATATTTTGAATATAATACTATTTATCATGATGGGGCTGTTACTACTGGAATTATGCTCCGTGGTATGGATCAGGATTTCGTACTTCGCATGGGATTACCAGATAGCTTCTTTGTCTCGGTTGACGCAAACTATGTCTTTCAAAATCTTGAAGCTTTATTGGACCATAATAATGTGCAAATGATTACATTACTTGCTGGGAAGCAGTTCGACATGGGATTGGGTGTTATTTTGGGTTATAGAATTCCTTTAGCACTAAAGCTTGAAAATAATCCTTTGCTTATTAATAGAAATGAAATGCATAATCTCGTAGTAGGACTTTATCAAAAAGGTTCTTTATGGTTTGTCAAATATTCATTGCAAGCACTTGCAGAACAGGCAGTAAGACCTTCCGATTATCAGAATGGCATGGATTTAGCGGCATCACTTGGTTTTAATTTTTTTAATGATCCAGAAAAACAGTCGGTTGATATGCTCGCGGAAATTAATTATTCAGTAGCACAAAGAACATCTGGAAATTCGTATGTGCTCACTTTAATACCGCAGACAGTAGTTAAGTTTTATAATGATTTTAATTTAGTCCTGGGTATTGAAATACTTTTAGATGCAAATAATATGAACTTAAATAAATTAGATAAACTGTTATATGTAGTAAAAGTTAATTATGTTTTAAATGGCACAAATAATGCTCCAGCAACTACTGCGTGGCAGACCCAGGTAAATCCTACTTTAGGGATTCCTTTAACTGTAACGCCAACAGCAGAAGTTAAGTAAATAATTGCATAAAATGAAATTGTAGAAATGGAGAACAATGAACAATAATAAGCGAATTCAAGCTGTAAATAGAGATGAAATAATACAACTGATTAAAAGTGAAGGTAAGTCACTTGATGTAAAAACCATATTGCACAGATTAAAGCTGCCAAATAATGCCAGAGGACCTGTGAAACAAATCTTGAAAAAGCTCAGTAAACAAGGGACTATAAGTATGGCAAGAAAGAAGTTTTCTGGTGAAAAGACCTCTAAAACAATCACTGGAAAAATTGATTTAAGAAATGATTATGGTTTTCTCGTAATGCCTGATGGAAATGACATTTTTGTAGGCAGAAGCAGTGCTGAAGAACTATTGCCAGGGGATATTATAGAAGTATATCCACATGTAAGCAGAGCAGGTGGTATAGAAGGGGAGCTCAAAAGAATAGTTTCTCGTACAGAAGCGCCTGTTATGTGTAGGGTGAAAAAGTTTGGAAATGATTTTTTTGCAGTTCTTTCTTTTAAACCAGGACCTATAATTAAAATAAAAAATCCGTCAGAAGCATTAGGTGAAGGCGATCTTATCTTAGTTAAAGCTGAATACGACAATGGGAAACTTTCAGGTGAAGTAGTATCGCATCTATATGATAAAAGTGACATGAAGCTATATACACAGTTCATTCTTGCAAGAAATGAAATACGACAGGAGTTTTCTGATGAAGTTCTATCGCAAGCTGCGGAGATAGGCATAGATACTTCAAACATAGGTAATCGATTAGATTTGAGAAATGAAATGATAATTACTGTGGATCCTATAGATGCAAAGGATTTTGATGATGCGATCTCCATAGAAAAAAAGAACGGTAAATATCGTTTAGGTGTACATATAGCAGATGTGGCTCATTATATGAAGGAAGGTTCTGCCTTGGATTTAGAGGCCTCTTTGAGGGGCACCAGCGTTTATCTGCCTGGTTCTGTTATTCCAATGCAGCCAGAAAAACTTTCAAATGATATTTGTTCCTTGCGCGAAGGTATGGATAGAATGACTTTCTCTATATTTATGAATATGGATGAACATGGTGTAATAGAAAATTATGAGATAAAAGAAAGCATAATAAAAAATTACAAACGCTTTTCGTATGAGCAAGTGGACGGTATATTAAAAGGCGCTGAATGTCCTGACAAAAAACTTAAAGACCTTTTGTTTCTTATGAACGAGCTAAAAGAAAAGTTGAAAGAAAACTTTAGATTAGGTGGGAGTATTGATTTTGATTTGGGAGAACCAGTTTTTGTGTATAGGGCTGATTGGAGTATTGCTGATATTGTAAGGAAAGAGTCACTGGACTCGCACAAGCTCATAGAATACTTTATGATATCTGCAAATGTATGCGCTGCTGATTTTATTACTAAACATACTAAAGCAGGTATGTTTAGAGTACATGAGAAGCCATTTCAAAAAGATATAGATGAGTTCAACTCTTATATGCGTGGTATGGGAATAGATGTATCTCTAAAAAAAGGTACTAATAGAGAGTTTCAACATGTCTTAGAGCAAGTCAAAAATTCTGATAAGAAAAATCTCGTGCAAAAAAAGCTACTTCGTTCAATGAAGTTGGCAAGATATTCTGAAAATAATCTCGGACACTTCGGACTTGGCTTGGAAAAATACACGCATTTTACATCTCCGATTAGACGGTATGCGGATGTCATAGTCCACAGATTGATAAAAAATTATTTAGGCGTGGAAGCGATGAAACAAACTGAAAAGGTTTATCTTAAGCAAGTGGCCTTTGATATTTCAACAAACGAAGAAAAAGCTGAAAAAGCTGAAAATGATACTTTTAGACTTTACTGTCTTGATTTTTTGAAAGATAGAGTAGGTGATGTTTTTGAGGCAGTGGTATCCAGAGTTACAAAAAATGGTTTTGTTATGGAGCTAAAGCAATATCCTGTGGAGGGTTTTGTGAATTACGATTCCCTTGAGGAGTATTATGTTTTTGACCAGTATAGGCAGGCTGCGATAGCTAAAAGATCAAAGAAAATAATTAAAACAGGTGATAGCTTTTCTGTTATAATAGTTAGAATAGATCTTGAAGCGTTGAAACTTGAACTAGAACCAGAAAAACAAAATAAGTAAAGCGTTTGTAATAGTATTGGCTGGCTAATAACAGTAAATTGGCATAGATATATGGAACATTCCAGAAATTTATTTTGAACGGCATTTTTTTTGTCGTTATGGGAGGAATAATGTTTCTGAAGCTCTATTATACTAAAAATAATGAAAAAAAGGTATTTGCTTGCCTTGACAGACTAAATAATTTTAATTTAGAAACTACTCCTGCGATCGTTTCTGTAATCAAAGATGTTCAAAAAAATGGAGATAAAGCAATAAATAAATACACAAAAAAGTTTGATAATGCAGTGATTAAAACACTCAGAGTTCCTGCTCAAACAATAAAAGCTGCCTACTCAATTGTTAATCCAAAAATCTTTGTTCCCATCGCAAAAGCCATAAAAAATATAAAGAAGTTTCATACTATGCAAAGAAATAATATTAAAGATTTTATTTTTGATAATAAGGGCTATACAATACAACAGAAATATAAACCCCTTGATTCGGTTGGCATATATATTCCAGGCGGACAGGCACCACTTTTTTCGACTATGCTTATGGCTGGGATACCTGCCAAAATAGCCGGAGTAAAAAGAATAGTTGTGATATCGCCACCAAGATATAATGGGGATGTAGGTCCTTATGTCCTTGTGGCAGCAGACATGCTTGGTATTAAAGAGATTTATAGAGTCGGTGGGGCACAGGGCATAGCCGCTTTGGCGTGTGGGACAAAGTCAATTGATAAAGTTGATAAAATTGTTGGCCCAGGCAATATATATTCTACAATGGCAAAAAAATACTTATTTGGAAAAATAGGAATAGATTCTTTGAATGGCCCATCGGAAGTTACAATTATTGCTGATAAAAATGCTAATCCTATGTTTATCACATACGATCTTTTAGCACAGGCAGAACATGTCAATGGACAAGGACTTCTAATTACTGATAGCGAAGCAATAGCAAACAAAGTAGAAGCTGAACTTAAAAAATCATTACTGAAATTAAATATTACAATAATAGTAGTAAAAAATATGTCAGAGGCAATTCTTTTAGCTAATTATAAGGCACCAGAACATTTAACTGTTATGGTTAAAAAGAGCAGTGAATTAATTAAAAAGATAAATAATGCTTCAGCGATATTTGAAGGGGATTACACACCGGTGGCTTTTGGTGATTATATGGCAGGGGCAAATCATATTCTCCCAACAAATGGTACAGCAAAATATTTCTCAGGGTTGTCAGTGCTTGATTTTTTAAAGCACACACACATTGTCAAAGCTACTAAAAAAGGTATGGAGCTGCATGGGAAGGACGCTGAAATGCTCGCCGAAATAGAAACGCTTGTAAATCATAAGCAATCTATACAGGTAAGGAGAAAAGTTTGAATATAGAAACACTTCAGCGCTCTACTGTGAAGGCACTTGTGCCATATAATCCTGAATTGTTGGCAGAATATAGATACAAAATCGATGCTAATGAGAATGGTTATGATATACCACTTGTGGCAAGAAAGAAAATCTTAAGCGAATTAAAAAAGCTCACTTTCAACCGCTATCCAGAAGCTGGTTCTTCTAAGTTGCGCTCAATTTTGGCAAAAAAAAACGGTGTAAATCCTAATAACATAGTTATTGGCAATGGTTCGGATGAGCTAATACATTATCTATTGCAGGCCTTTACTGACAAAAATGATAAGATTGTTGCACCTGCACCTTCTTTTGACATGTATAGAATACTTGCGCTTACCAATGGTGCCAAACCAGTGATAGTGCCACTCAATGATAATTTTGATCTTGATGAAAAAGCAATGATTTTGGCTGCCAAAAATGCCAAATTTATCTTTTTGGCTTATCCAAATAATCCAACTGGTAACTGTTTTTCTGAGGAAATTATTCGCAGGATTATAAAGGCAGTTGATTGTTTTGTTGTGATAGATGAGGCATATTTTGAGTTTTCTGGAAAATCTTTTTTAAAAATGATGTCTAAAAATAAGAAAATAATAATACTGAGGACTTTTTCAAAGGCCTATTCGCTTGCTTCAATGAGAGTAGGTTATATGCTGGCAGCTCCAGAAATTATCAGAGTGATAAATAAAGTAAGATTGCCGTATAACTTAAATACAGTTTCGATGATATGTGCTTGTATAATGGCAAAGACCAATATAACAAAGGTTGTAAAGAAAATTCGTTTAGATCGCGATAAGCTGTATGCCTCGTTAAAAAAAGATTATCTTGTTGTAAAAAGTGATGCTAATTTTCTACTGATAAAAGTAAATAATGGAAATAAGGTTAAGAATTTATTTGAAAAAAACGGTATTTCCGTTAGAATGTTTAAGACAGGACGATTAAAGAATTTTTTAAGAATTACCATAGGCACACCTGATGAAAATATGGCTGCCTTAAAAATACTCAAACGGGGTGTTTAAATGAAAAAAACAAGAACTGCTGAGTTTTCAAGAAAGACAAATGAAACTGATATAGTATTTGGTATTAATTTAGATGGAACAGGAAAGTATTCCATAAAAACAAACGAACCGTTTATGACACATATGCTTGAGCAACTCTCTAAACATAGTGGCATAGATATGGTGATTGCGGCTAAGGGCGATACGCAGATAGATGCACATCACTTAACCGAAGATTTAGGGATAACCTTAGGACAAGTTTTAGTCAAAGCCTTGGGCAATAAAAGTGGGATTAAGCGTTTTGGCTCAGCAGGTGTGCTTGATGAAGCCCTATGTAGGGTGGTAATTGATTTATCTGGACGGACTTATCTTGATTATAATGTTAAGTTAGCAATTAAAAAGATTGGCACTTTTGACACTGAACTTGTGGAAGAGTTTTTTAATGGTTTTACGCGTGGAGGAAATGTGACTTTACACATAGATTTACTTAAAGGCAAAAACACACATCATATATTAGAAGCCATATTTAAAGGATTTGCTTTGGCACTTAGAGAAGCAATATCAATCAATGGTAAGAATGTGCCAAGCACAAAAGGAACTCTTTAAACAAAAATTATAATAAGGTGGAGTAATGAATAAAATAGCAGTAATAGATTATGGTATGGGGAACTTGCACAGTGTAATGAAAGCTTTGCAATATGAAAAAATACCAGCCGTTTTGACAGATAATCCTGAAGTAATAAAAAAATGTAGTGGTATAATTTTGCCTGGTGTTGGAGCTTTTCAGGATGCTATGGCAGAAATAGAAAAAAGAAAGTTAAAGAAGGTGTTAATTGAAGAAGTACTTAAAGGCAAACCCTTATTGGGTATATGTCTTGGTATGCAATTGCTGTTTTCGTATTCATCCGAATTCGGACGCCACAAAGGACTCGGTTTTGTGCCTGGTAATGTTGTTAGATTTAATTTGAAAATGAAGGTTCCGCATATAGGTTGGAATGAAGCAGTGATAGTTAATAAAGGTAGCAAGATACTCAAAGGAATAAAAAACTCACAGTTTTTTTATTTTGTTCACTCGTATTATTGTGTGCCATTAAATAAAAAAGCCATATTGACAAAAACACAGTATGGTAATATTATCTTTACTTCAGCAGTAGAACTCGGTAATGTCTTTGGTTTTCAGTTCCAC
Organism: bacterium; assembly: GCA_037138355.1. Lineage (GTDB taxonomy): Bacteria > Oederibacteriota > PGYV01 > PGYV01 > Palsa-1178 > PALSA-1178. The sequence goes on along the minus strand of JBAXIL010000008.1, from coordinate 34,893 downwards.
CCAGAAAAAAGTACGGAAGCAGCAATGGTAATATATAAAAATTTTTACAAAATTTGTATTCAAAGAAAAGACAAATAGAATATAATATTTGTCGGTTTTTATAAAAGTTTCAAATTTTTATTACATGGGAGAATAATATGCAGATTATACCAGCAATCGATGTTAGAAAAGGCAGATGCGTAAGGCTAATTCAAGGCGATGTGCGTGACGAAACAGTATATTCAAAAGAACCTGTGGAAATGGCAAAGCTTTGGCAGGTTAAAGGTGCCAAATTAATACATGTGGTAGATTTGGATGGCGCAATAACTGGTTCGCCTAAGAATATGGAAATCATAATGAAAATAGTAAAAGCACTTAAGGTTAAAATTGAAGTTGGCGGTGGTTTACGGGATGAAGAAGATATAAAAAAATATGTCAAAGCAGATGTGAAAAGTGTAATTTTGTCCACCTCTGCCATAGCCCAAGACGGTTTTTTAGAAGAAATGATTGAAAAGTATAAAGACAAAGTAGTAGTAGGTGTGGATGCTAAAGATGGTTATATAGCAGTTAAGGGATGGGTGGATGTTACAGGAATAAAAGTAATTCCTTTTTTAAAAGAACTTGAAAAAAAGGGAGTTAAAAAGATTATTTATACAGATATAAACAGAGATGGCGTCTTAAAAGGTCCAAACATTAAGGGAATAATCAAAGTATTAAAACACACTCGTATGCGCGTCATAGTTTCAGGCGGCATAACCACATTAAAAAATATTGAACAAATAATTGAGCTCGATAATAAGTATGGCAACATAGAAGGTATTATTATAGGAAAAGCACTTTATACTGGAGACATAGATTTAAAAGATGCTATAAAGCTTGCTAAGGATATATAGTTAATGCTCACCAAGAGAATTATTCCTTGTCTGGATGTCAATAAGGGCAGGGTGGTAAAAGGTATTCAATTTCTAAACCTTGTTGATGCCGGAGATCCTGTAGAAGCTGCTTATGAGTATAACTTAGCAGGTGCTGACGAAGTGGTGTTCCTCGATATTACTGCCTCTCACGAAAAAAGAAAAACCATCATTGATGTCATCCGAAAAACTGCAGAAAAAGTTTTTATTCCTTTGACTGTGGGTGGTGGTATTCGAGAAGTGGCTGATATGGCTTTGATTTTAAATAATGGGGCTGACAAAATTTCGGTTAATACCGCTGCTGTCAATAATCCTGTCTTGATAAAAAATGGTGCAAATAAGTTTGGTCGCCAATGTATAGTTTTAGCAGTTGATGCTAAAAGAAAAGCCCAAGGCGGATGGGAAGTATATACGCACGGAGGAAGAATCGCAACTGGTATAGATGTTATTAAGTGGGTGAAAAAAGCAGAAAGCTTAGGGGCTGGTGAAATACTGCTTACATCTATGGATTCGGATGGAACAAAAGCCGGCTATGATATAGAACTAAATAGAGCAGTATCTGATGCGGTTAGAGTTCCTGTTATCGCTTCAGGCGGAGCAGGAAGTCCAAAACATATGTATGATGTTTTAAAAGAAGGCAAAGCTGATGCGGTACTTGCGGCGAGCATATTTCATTACAAAGAATATACAATAAAATCAGTTAAACAATATCTCTCAAAAAGAGGCATCCCAGTTCGCTTGTAATAACTAAAGCATTTTATCGCACTTCTTAAGGTATTCTAACCATTCTAATGTATCCATTGTTTTTACCTTTGACTTTTAATAGTTTTCGTTTATTATGTATAAAACCACATAAAAGGAGTCAACATGGAAAAGTTTGATATAGAAAAAGTTAAATTTGATGAAAAAGGACTTTGTGCTGCTATTGCACAGGATTGTAGGACTGGCGAGATACTAATGATAGCTTGGATGAATAAGGAATCACTTAAATTGACATTGGAAAAGGGAAAAGCTCATTACTGGTCGCGTTCAAGACAGAAACTTTGGTTTAAGGGTGAAGAGTCTGGTAATACTCAGGAAGTGAAGAGTATATATATTGATTGCGATAGTGATGCTATACTTATGAAAGTAGACCAGATAGGCGGAGCAGCTTGTCATACAGGATATAAATCCTGTTTTTATACTGAAATATTGAAAGATGGCTCGCTTGAAATTAAAGGTGAAAGAGTTTTTGATCCAAAAGAAGTTTATAAGAAAAAATAATTTAGGATGGTTTATGATAAAACCAGAATTAAAGGAAGTTCTAAAGCTTTCTAAAACATATAATGTTATTCCTGTCTATGGTGAGACATTAGCTGATTTAGAGACACCTCTTTCGGCATATATGAAAATAGATGCTCCAGAAAATTCTTTTCTACTTGAATCAATTGAAGGCGGAGAAAAGACTGCTCGTTATTCTTTTTTAAGTAGAAAACCATATGAGATATTTACATATCAAAATAATGCCATAACGAGGGATAGGGCTGGTATTAAGACAGTCATAAAAACAAACGACCCTATAGGAGAACTTAAAAAAATATTTTCAGGTTTTAAATCAGCGCCGGTTGCAGGTCTTCCTGATTTTAACGGAGGCGCTATAGGATATATAGGTTATGATGTTATTAAATTATATGAAAAAGTACCACATGAAAAAAAGATTGATACGCTCGGTTGGCCTGATATATATCTTATGTTTAATGATGTACTTATGGTATTTGATCATGTGTATCATAAGATTCAGGTAGTAAATAATATATTTATTGAAGCGGGCGATACTTCTTCACAAGTTAAGTCAAAATATTTAAAAGCCGTTGTCAACATAAAGCATATTATTGCGGGTCTTAAAAAACCTTTAAAACCAGTAAGTATGAAACCTGTTAAAATTGGCAAAGTAAAAAACTTTACAAAACCTGCTGAATATAAACAGGCTGTAAAGAAGACAGTGGAGCTATTAAATAACGGAGAAGCCATACAAGTTGTTTTATCGCAAAGATTTGGAGCTGACTTTAATGGAAATCCTATAAACATGTATCGTAGCTTGCGGACAGTAAATCCTTCTCCGTATATGCACTTCTTGAGAATGGGTGGAAAATATATTATTGGCGCATCGCCTGAACTTATGGTTAGGGTGGTTAAAGGGACTGCTGAAGTTAGACCTATAGCAGGAACCCGTAAGAGAGGTAAAACTCCTGCTGAAGATATGGCAATGGAAAAAGAATTGTTGAGTGATGAAAAAGAAAGAGCCGAACATGTAATGCTTGTTGATTTGGGTCGCAATGATTTAGGTAAAGTATGTGCTCCTGCAACGGTTAAGGTTAATGATATGATGCTGGTTGAAAAATACTCACATGTCATGCATATAGTATCTGGTGTAACAGGAACACTCAAAAAAGATTTTGATATTTTTGATGCTTTTTTATCTACTTTTCCTGCAGGTACTGTCTCTGGCGCTCCTAAGGTTAGGGCAATGCAGATTATTGATGAAATGGAAAAATATAAAAGAGGACCATATTCAGGCGCGGTAGGTATAATAAGCTTTTCTGGCAATATGGAAACATGTATTTCTATTAGAACTATATATTACAGTAATGGAAAGCTAATAATGCAAGCTGGTGCTGGAATTGTAGCAGATTCGAAACCTGAATTTGAGTATCAAGAGACATTAAATAAGGCCATGGCGACTTTTCAAGCAGTAAAACGCGTCAATGAGTTGGAGGAATAATATGATACTTATGATAGATAATTATGATTCTTTCACTTATAATATAGTGCAATACATAGGGGAGTTCACCAAGGATATTATTGTTCGTAAAAATGATGAAATTACAATAGCACAAATAAAAGCGTTGAATCCAGAAAAAATTGTAATTTCTCCTGGACCGTCTTGGCCTGTCAATGCAGGTATTTCAAAAGAGGTTATTACAACATTTATGAAGCAAATCCCGATACTTGGGGTATGCCTTGGACATCAGTGTATTGCTGAAGCCTTAGGTGGAAAAATCAAAAGAAACTATAGAATTATGCATGGGAAGACTTCTCTTATATTCCATGATGGCAAAGGGGTATATGAAGGAATGAAAAATCCATTTACAGCAACTCGGTACCACTCACTTGTGGCAGATAAGAAAACTCTTTCAAAAGAGCTTGTCATAAGTGCTTGGACAAAAGAGGGTGAGATTATGGGAATAAGGCATAAAAAGTATTCTTTGGAAGGCGTCCAGTTTCATCCGGAATCCATTCTGACAGAGAATGGAAAACTAATAATAAAAAACTTCGTGAAAAAATGAAAAAAATAATTCTTATAATTTCTCTTGCTTTAATTAGTTCGACTTTTGTGCTTGCGGAAGATGCTAAGGCAATTCCTGTCACAGCAACAGTCAGTGTGGTGGCTACACTTATTCCTGCAACACAGAAAGTCATACCTGAAAATCCTATAGGTGTCACTGGCACGACTACAACTGCTAATATTTTAACTCCAACTGCAATTGCTTTAACTACTACTGTTGCTGTAAAAGTTTCAACTACGGTTACGGCAGTAGCAGTTACTTCAACAGCTGTAGTTGATTTGAGTCCTGCAAATATTACCTTTGATGTAAATCCTAAAGATGGAATTAAACTTTCTTGGATTCCAAAACAAAAGGAAAATGTTTATTACAATGTTTACAGGACTCAAACAAGTGCCTTTTCTAAAATTAATAAGGATCAGCTGTCTAAAGCAGAATATATAGATTCTGCTATTTTGACTTCAACAGTTTACTTTTATAAGGTGGAAGCAATGGACACAAGCTTTAACGCTTATATGTCTATATCAAAGTCAGTGAAGTCAGCTGATATGACATTACCACAGCCCCCAGTCATCAAGGCCTTTCAGGACATACAAAGCATATCTTTGAAATGGGCACAGGCAACACAAGGAACCTTGCTGATTTCAGGATATAATTTTTATAGAGGTAGAACGCCAGAAGAACATACATTTATAAAATTTGTACCTTACACAAAAACATTTTATGCTGATGATGATGTAGTACCTGGGCTTCGTTATTATTATACTGCGGAGACAATTGATATAAGTGGCAATGTTTCAAAGCAAACTGATTCAGTAACTGCTGTTCCTTTCCCAATGCCACGAACAAGTATTTGTTTGTTACCTACGGCATATAGAAATAATATTTTTGACAATATGGGTCTTAATGTGGATATGGGCTTCACTTATTTCATCGGTACTATATTTGGAGAACACACAGATATTCTTGGTGATAAAAAGACAGATTCTTTTCAAAAGATAGGTGTGTGGCTCTTATCTCTGGATGCCAAATGGACATTCATTAACGAAGGTACTTCTTGGTATCCGTCGCTTGGTTTGGGTGTAATGTATTCAATGCTTTTACAGGACTCTATCGGTGGTTCAACACAAAGCTCAGCAACTGGTGGAGGAACAACCATAGGAACAAAAGACAAAGTACTTGGTCAGCAGGGTATTTATGTAACAGCAGCAAAAAACGTGATTTGGGATACTACTATGTATGGTGGCTATGTTCAGGGTTTTAAAATTTCAAAACAGGATAAGGGCAAAGGGGCAGCAGGATATTTGACATATATTGTAAGTTCTATACTCGGTGATTTTGATCCAGCAATTACAGGATCACAGACTTCAAATACTTCTGCAGAAGTGAGAAATGCATTTTACTTTGGTTTATCAAGGGAATTATTTAAAAAAGTCGGCGTGAAGATTGAACTTACAGTACCGCTTCAATTTAATAAAAATCCATTTTTACCTAATACATACATTATTAACACACATATAGATAGATTATTTAATTTTGATATTAGCTACCTTCACTATGACGGTGGTTATGCTTGGGTGGGGTATTATAATCTGAGATTTTCTATATATCCAAGTCCTTATAAATAAACTCTACTATTAATCTAATAAATCAAACTACCTAAAATTATTTTAATATCTTTCCAACCATATCCAAATGTTTTAATACGGGGATTCTTAAAATAAATTCAATATAATTTTTTACATAGGGGAAAAGAAATGATTTATTTACATCTTGCGTGAAGTTGAACTTCGCAATTCCTTCCATTTTCATAAATAAGAAATATACTGGGATTAAAAGAAGTGTAATCATAAGTGCTGCTCCAAATATCCTATCAATAAAGGCGAGGTTGAAAAAATCAAAGAATCTTGACAATAGAACGCCTACAAAAATTATCACACAGCTGGCTATAAGAAATATAATGACATATGAGATAAGAAATCTCTTTGATTCTGTAGGAATATACTTAATCAGCACTTCTGCCATTGAATGATAGCCATAATTGGCTATAAATATACCTACCAGAAAAGCAATAGGAATCACTATTGTAAGTACTCCGCGTAATTTCCAGCCAATGAGAAGGCCTATTATTGCGATGATTATCAGAATGACATCAATGTAGTTCATGGGCACATCCTTATTTGGTTTATATTTAATAGTTAACTTATGGAAAAGCCGAAACTTCATAACTTCTTTTATTATAATAGCATAACACAACCCTAATATCACTAAAAAACATGTAAAATTAAATCCTTGTTTAAATATTCCGTTTCTTATATAATATCTTTGTTATTTTTAAAACTTACATGAGGTGACAATGTCATGGCAAAGGTTAAGATATATGTAACTCTAAAAGACGGGGTTTTAGACCCACAAGGAAAGACCGTGCAGTTTGCTTTAGCAAAGATGGGCTACAAAGACATAGATAGCGTAAAAATGGGCAAATATATAGAAATTGAGACGAAAAATGATGGAAAAGAACTAAAAAAACAAATTGATGAAATATGCGATAAGCTTCTTGCAAATCCAAATATTGAAAAATACAACTTCACGATAGAATAGTTTTTTTAAGAAAAATTTGGTAGTAATACTTAAATTACTTGAGGAGCGAGCAAATGGTAAAATTCGGAGTAGTTGTGTTTCCCGGATCCAATTGTGATAAGGATTGTCTGTGGGCTGTCAAAGATATGACTGGAGAAAAAGCAGATTTTATATGGCACGAATCTAAGGATATAATGAAATATGATGTCATAATATTGCCTGGTGGATTTTCGTACGGAGATTATTTAAGGTCGGGTGCTATTGCCAGATTTTCAAAAGTTATGGATAGTGTTCAGGAGTTCGCATTAAAGAAAAATAAAATGGTAGTAGGTATATGTAATGGCTTTCAGATTCTGCTTGAAGCAGGGCTTCTTCCTGGGGCTATGCTTATGAATAAAAATTTAAAGTTTATTAGTAAATATATTTATTTAAGTGTGGAAAATAATAAAACTGCTTTTACCAGCAAATGTAAAAAAGGTCAAATCTTGCGTATTCCTATCGCTCACGGTGAAGGTAATTATTTTTGCGATGATAAGACACTCAATTCACTTATTAAAAATGACCAGATTGTTTTTAGATATTGTGATGAGCATGGAAAAATAAATGATGAAACAAATGCAAATGGTTCGCTTTATAACATAGCAGGTATAATGAATATAAAAGGCAATGTTATGGGTATGATGCCTCATCCTGAAAGAGCTATGACAAGTAAGTTAGGTTCAGTAGACGGCAATCTGGTTTTTCAATCGATTGTAACTCATGTAAAAAAGTACTTATAAAGGAGCGTTTTGAATGTCTAAATACAATAAAGCAAATGATCTTGAAATAACTGATGAAATAATAAAGGAACACGGCTTCAAACCAGAAGAGTATGAAAACATACTGACTATTATGGGACGCAAGCCAACCTATGTGGAATTAGGCATATTTTCTGCGATGTGGTCAGAACATTGTAGCTATAAACATTCAAAACCTACCTTAAAAAAATTCCCGCATAAGGGAAAGTTTGTTATTCAAGGGCCAGGCGAAAATGCTGGTATTATAGATACTGGAACTGATTTGGCTGTAGCTTTTAAAATAGAGTCACACAATCATCCATCTGCAGTTGAACCTTTTCAGGGCGCAGCAACAGGCGTAGGTGGTATTCTCCGTGATATATTTACTATGGGCGCGAGACCTGTGGCAGGACTTGATTCGCTGAGGTTTGGTAATCCTGAAAGTAAAAATACACAAAGGCTCATATCAGGAGTAGTAAAAGGTATTGCTTTTTACGGTAACTGTATGGGAGTGCCTACTGTGGCTGGTGAAACAGTATTTGAAGATTCATACGAAGATAATTGTTTGGTTAATGCTATGACTATAGGTATAGTTGAAAAGAAAAAAATAATAAAAGCAAAAGCATCAGGACTGGGAAACTCGGTCATGTATATAGGCGCACTTACTGGTAGGGATGGCATACACGGAGCTACTTTTGCTTCTGCTGAGCTATCAGAAGAAACTGCTGAAAACAGATCATCTGTTCAGGTCGCTGATCCATTTATGGAAAAACTTCTTCTTGAAGCCACTTTGGAACTTATTGATGAAAAAGTAATGATTGGTATTCAGGATATGGGCGCAGCAGGTCTTACTTCGTCCTCGACAGAAATGGCATACAGAGGCGGCGTGGGTATAGAGCTTGATATGGACAAAGTTCCAAAGCGCGAAAAGGGTATGAATGCTTATGAGATAATGCTTTCAGAATCACAGGAAAGAATGCTTTTAGTGGCTAAAAAAGGCAAAGAAAAAAAAGTAGAAAAGATTCTTAATAAATGGGGCCTTCACGCAAGTGTGATAGGCAAAGTTATTAAAAAACCAAATGTAATAATAATTGAAAAAGGTCAGGTGGTGGCTGATATTCCTGTATATCCGCTGACTGATTCAAATCATCCGCTTTTTCCTTTAAAAAAACAAAAAGGTGTTAAACCAGCATATTTAAAAGATATTGATATAAAGCCAGAAGAAGTAAAAGTTCCAGAAAATATGGAGCTCGTATTAAAAAAACTTATGGCTTGTCCGAATATAGCATCAAAGTCAAATATCTGGGAACAGTATGATCATATGGTCCAGACTAATACAGTTACTTTGCCAGGTTCGGATGCAGCAGTTATAGATGTGAAGGATAGGGACTTTATGATTTCTACTGCAGTTGATTGTAATGGCAGATATGTTTATCTTGATCCTTTCAAAGGCGGAAAGATAGCCATGGCAGAATCAGCGAGAAATGTTTCGTGCAGTGGAGCCACGCCAGTAGCTTTTACAAATTGTCTTAATTTTGGAAATCCTGAAGATCCAGAAATATTCTGGCAGTTTGAAAAGGCAGTAGAAGGAATGTGCGATGCAGCGACAGCATTAAAGACACCAGTTATTTCTGGCAATGTCAGTTTCTATAATGAGGGTCCAAGTGGCGCCATATATCCAACGCCTGTTGTGGGGATGGTCGGTTACATTACTGGAAAAGAAAAAAGATATGCTAAACAATATTTTAAGGATGATAATGATATTATAGTTCTCTTAGGTGATAATAAAAATGAAATCGGGGCTTCTGAATATTTGAAAGTGATACACGGAATAATAAAAGGCCCAGTACCTGATATTAATATGAAAAATGAAATAGCAGTTCAGAAGTCATGTAGAGAAGGTATTAAAAAAGGAATAATTAAGTCGGCTCACGACACAAGCAAGGGCGGTTTGGCAGTAGCTTTAGCAGAATGCTGTATTACAAGCACTTTGCACGGAGATAAAGCTAAGGGCGCAAGAATTGAACTTAAATCCAACATGCGTATGGATGCACTTTTATTTGGTGAGACGCAATCAAGAATCATAGTAACTGTGAGTAAAGAAAACTTGCCTGCCTTAAAGAAAATAGCACTGGCAAATAAAATTACGGCAACGCAGATTGGCACCGTCGGTGGAAATAGATTAATGATAAATGTGGATTGGACTTCAAATAAAAATCCTAAAAAAATAAATGTTTCAATCGATGAATTAATCGAACTCTGGAGCAAGGGAGTCAATAAATATGTCTAATAGAGAAGATAAGATAAAGGAAGCATGTGGTGTTTTTGGAATATTTGGTCATCCGGAAGCGGCTACTTTAACATACTTGGGTTTATATGCGCTTCAACACAGGGGCCAAGAGTCTGCCGGTATAGTCACTATGGACGAGTTTGGAAAAGCGCATGATAAAATTGAAATGGGTATTGTTGCTGATATATTTGATGAAAAACAACTTCAGCGTCTGCCAGGAACAGCTGCTATAGGACATGTGCGTTATTCTACAACAGGTTCTTCGAATTTAGAAAATGCCCAGCCAGTAAAGATTAATTATATCAATGGTGATTTGGCTGTAGCACATAACGGAAACTTGGTTAATGCTGAAGAAATCAAGCGCACTTTAGAAGAGCGTGGCTCAATATTTAAATCAACTATAGATAGCGAAGTACTTGTGCATTTGATAGCAATGAATAATAAAATGGAGTTTATTGAGTCGGTAAAAGAGTCATTGAGCAAATTAAAAGGTGCTTTTTCTTTTGTGATTATGAATAAAGATTATTTGATTGCAGCCAGAGATCCTAATGGTTTTAGACCTCTTGAAATAGGAAAGATAGGCGATGCTTATGTTGTAGGTTCAGAAACTTGCGCTTTTGATTTAGTAAGTGCGGAACATATAGGCACTGTTGAGCCAGGCGAGATAGTAGTTTTCTCAAAAGATTCACTTTCTGGAAAACCTGTTATGCAGTCAATTAAGTATGCTGAGCGTTCCAGAAGCGCAATGTGTGTGTTTGAGTTTATTTATTTTGCAAGACCTGACAGTTATATATTTGGAAGAACAGTCAATGATGTAAGACGCGGTTTAGGAAAGCAACTTGCTTTGGAGTCGCATGTTGATGCGGATGTAGTAATACCTGTTCCTGATTCTGGAGTATCTGCTGCGATAGGATACGCCGAAGGTTCAGGTATAAAATACGACATGGGTTTAATTAGAAATCACTATATAGGCAGAACCTTTATTGAACCTACACAGTCCATAAGAGACTTTGGCGTAAAAATAAAGCTTAATCCTGTTAAGGGCATTATCAAAGACAAAAGAGTTGTGGTGGTGGATGATTCTATTGTCCGCGGAACAACAAGCAGAAAAATTATTAAAATGATAAGAAATGCTGGAGCAAAAGAAATACATTATAGAATTTCATCTCCACCTATATTAAATCCTTGTTTTTATGGCATGGACTTTCCTACAAAATCAGAATTAATTGCCACGAGCCATACCGCAGAAGAAATTAGGAAATATTTGAGAGTGGATTCTTTGTCATATCTTTCTATGGATGGTCTTATAAAGGCGGTCGGAGAAAGAAAAGACAAATATTGCATGGCCTGCTTTGATGGAGATTATCCTGTGGATTTTAAAGATAGTCAGACCAAGCTTATGTTTGAACAGGGAAAGAAGTGCTAAAGCACTAAACGCAAACACTTTTACCTATATTTTATTGGGGTTTTTGTGATTTTGTTATTGTTTTATCCAAGAAACTCTTGCTTTTTGTAATATTTACTATATAATAATTAAATTACATGTAGAACTTGAAGTATACGGCTGTTAATAGACAGCTCTATATAGGACAAAAACTATAGAATGATACAAAGATAAGGCATTGCGGGCAGTAACGGTCGCAGGCTTTCAGACTGCCTCGGAAAACAATCAAAATCAAAAATAATTCTTTTACCATCGGCATAGGTGTATATACATAGAATAAGGAGACAAATGGAAAACAATAAAGGTTTAATAGAGAAAATAAAAGAGTTTATTATAGGTAGCGCTCGCAGTGTTCGTGACCCGCGTATATTTCACCAGGTTACACTTGTGGCTATATTGGCATGGGTGGGGTTAGGGTCTGATGGATTGACATCTTCGTGCTATGGACCTGAAGAGGCCTTTTTAACGCTGGGTACACATTATACACTTGGCATATTTGTTGCTCTTGCTTCAGTGTTAACTATCGTAATTATCAGTATGAGCTATTCTCAATTGATTGAATTATTTCCTTCAGGTGGTGGAGGATATCAAGTGGCAAGCAAACTTCTATCGCCAGCCGCTGGAGTCGTGTCAGGTTCCGCACTTATTATTGATTATGTTTTGACTATCAGTTTATCTATTGCAGCAGGGGCAGATGCACTTTTTAGCTTTTTGCCTTTAGAGTTTCATCCATATAAGCTTTGGTTTGCCGCCGCAGGTGTAATCATAATTACGATTTTAAATATGCGCGGAGTTAAGGAATCAATAGCAGTTATTTCACCAATATTTCTTGTTTTTGTTTTGACACATGTTGTTTTAATTATTTTTGCTTTTGGACAAAATATAGGAAACTTTGGAGCAACTGCAGTTCAAACTTCAGCTGATATAAAAAATACAGCATCAGCACTTGGTGTGGGTGGTATGCTCATATTGATTTTGCGTGCTTACTCTATGGGGGCAGGAACATTTACAGGTATAGAAGCTGTAAGTAATGGTATGAATGTATTTATGGCACCAAAAGTTAAGAATGCTAAAAAAACAATGTTCTATATGGCAGTGTCGCTTTCATTCTTAGTCCTTGGTATTACTATTTCTTATGTACTATTTAGATTAAATGCACAACCAGGAAAAACTTTAAATGCCGTTTTATTTGAAACCGTTTCTGGCCAATGGGGAATTTCAGGAAGAATTTTTGTTTTTATTGCTCTTTTGTCTGAAGCTGCACTGCTTTTTGTTGCTGCCCAGACTGGTTTTATGGGTGGCCCAGCAATTATTGCAAATATGGCCCGTGATAAATATATGCCTACAAGATTTGGACTTTTGTCTGATCGACTTGTCGCACAAAATGGCATACTTTTAATGAGCGTAGCAGCCCTTTTTACTCTATTTCTTGCAAAGGGTTCTGTAAAATATCTTGTGGTTTTATATTCTATCAATGTATTTATAACCTTTTCGCTGGCTCAAATGGGTATGGTAGTTCACTGGTGGAAAGTTAGGAAAAATGAAAAAGTATTTTGGAAAATAATTGTAAATGGTTTGGGACTTTTAATGACATCGTTTATTCTTGTTATGGTTATTATTTTAAAATTTACAGAAGGTGGTTGGATTACACTTTTTATAACTGGAACATTGGTTTTATTGGCTTATTACATAAAAAAACATTATGATAAGGCAGGTAGAGATTTAAAAAAGTTGGATTCTCTTATCGAAGGTGCGGTAACTTATCAGCCCGATATCATGGATGATAAGTTTGTAGCTCCAAATCCAAAATTTGATCCAAATGGGAAGACGGCTGTAATATTTGTAAATGAATTTAATGGACTTGGTATGCATACGGCTTTAAGTGTAGTATCATTGTTTGGAAAAACTTTCCGTAATTTTATTTTTGCACAGATAGGCGTTATTGATACAGGCAATTTTAAAGGAGTTGAAGAAATTGAAGGCCTTCAAACACATATTACTGGAGAAGTAAATTTATATGTAGAATTTTTTAGGAGAAATGGTTATTACGCAGAAGGTTATACTTCCATAGGCATAGAAGTTGTAAGTGAGGCAAATAATTTGATTCCTAAAATCAGAGATAAGTATTCAGATCCAATTTTCTTTGGTGGTCAGCTCGTTTTTAAAGAAGGTTCATTTATGAATACTCTTTTGCATAACTATATCGTTTTCCAATTACAGCAATCATTTTACCATCAGGGTATTACTTTCGTTATTTTGCCAATAAGAGTTTATTAAAACTATCAATCACAATAACTGATAAAATTGGGATTTTATGCCGTTTTTTATAAAAGCTATATTTATATGGCGTTTATTTGGCTTAAAAAAACACTTTTATTCTGTTTTTTCTTGAAAATCCACTATAATAAGGTTATAATGAAGTTCCTTGTGAAATGGTTTCACAAGCCCCGGCTTAAATGACGGGATATACCGTTTGAAATAACTAAAACGGCTATTTCAACCTGAGGCACAAGAAAACTCAGGATTATGATTGTGGGAGTGATGAAAGATGAATAAGTTTGCAGATATAGCAAAGAAAAGCGTTATGAATATAAGACCTTATGTACCTGGAAAACCTATAGAAGAAGTTCAGCGTGAGCATGGGATTAAAGATGTTGTTAAACTTGCCTCCAATGAAAATCCATTAGGCCCTTCAAAATTGGCTATTAAAGCCATGGAAAAAAAATTAAAATCAGTTAATTTTTATCCTGAAAGTGGTGCTTTTTATTTGAGAGGAGCACTTGCTAAACACCTAAAAGTAAAAGAGAATATGATAGTATTTGGTAATGGTTCAAATGAAATATTAACTCTTATTGCAGAGGCCTTCGTCTCGCCGGGTGATGAAGTAATGTTTTCGGCTATGTCCTTTGTGGTGTATCCGATTGCAGTAAATACTGTGGGTGGGATTTCTATTCAAATTCCTCACAATAATTTTAAGCATGATATGGATGGTTTTATAAAGCGTCTCTCCCCGAAAACCAAGCTTGTCTATATATGTAATCCAAATAATCCAACAGGTTCTATAATAAATAAAGAAGAGTTGGAAAGATTTTTGTCAGCGGTAAGTCCTAAAACTATTGTGGCACTTGATGAAGCATATTTTGAATATGTACAAGACAAACACTATCCTGATGGCATTAAATTTCTTGCTAAACATCCTAATCTGATTGTCCTTCGCACTTTCTCAAAAATATATGGTTTGGCTGGAATCAGAATAGGGTATGCAGTAGCAGATCCTGATATTATAGAAATAATTGAGAGAGTCCGTCCGCCTTTTAATGCTAATATGTTAGCGCAGGCAGCAGGGCAAGCAGCCCTGAAGGATAAAGAACATGTAAAAAAGACATTCAAAACAAATACAGAAGGAAAAAAATATCTATGTGGTGAGTTCAAAAAAATGAATATAGAATTTGTTCAGCCACACGCAAATTTTATATTTGTGAAATTTAAATCAAATTCAAAAGTGATCTTTCAAGCACTTTTAAAACACGGCATTATCATAAGACCACAGTTTGATTCGTATGCCAGAATCACTATAGGTACTATGGAAGAAAATAAAAAATTAATAAGGGCTTTAAAAGCCATATAAAAAGGGAGGTTTTAAAAATGATTATAGTAATGAAACCGAAAGCGTCAAAAAAACAAGTGGACCATGTATGCGCTAAAATCAAGGAATACAAGCTTTTACCGCATATTTCAAAAGGAAAAGAAACAACGATTATCGGAATCATAGGAGATGAACGCATACTTCAGGGAGTGCCTTTTGAAGGTTTCTCCGGAGTTGAAAAAGTAATGCAGATTTTAAAACCATATAAGCTTGCCAGCCGCGATTTTAAGAAAGAAAATTCAATAGTGAAATGCGGAAATGTGGAGTTTGGTGGAAATAAAGTGGTTATGATTGCTGGACCTTGTTCTGTGGAAAGCCGTAAACAGATTATGACCACAGCAAAAGCTATTAAAGAAGCTGGAGCACATATGTTGCGTGGAGGAGCTTTTAAACCGCGGACTTCGCCTTATGCTTTTCAGGGACTTGGAGAGGAAGGATTAAAACTTCTTGCAGAAGCCAGAGATACATACGGATTGCCTGTGGTTACTGAAGTTTTAGATACAAGACATGTAGCACTTATTAATAAATATGCTGATATGTTCCAAATTGGTGCAAGAAATATGCAGAATTTTGAACTCTTAAAAGAAGTTGGCAAAACTCAAAAACCAGTACTGTTAAAAAGAGGCATGATGTCAACAGTGGCTGAGTGGTTAATGTCAGCTGAGTATATACTTGCAAATGGAAATATGAATGTGGTTATGTGCGAGAGAGGTATTAGAACTTTTGAAACTGCCACAAGAAATACTTTGGATTTATCAATTGTGCCATTAATAAAAGGTCTGACACATTTACCTGTAGCAGTAGATCCGACACACGGCACCGGAAAAAAATCTTTGATTATGCCTATGTCAAGAGCAGCGGTTGCGGCCGGCGCAGATGCAGTGCTTATAGAAGTTCATCCTAATCCAGAGGAAGCATTATCTGATGGGGACCAGTCATTAGTGCCTTCGGAATATAAGGAACTGGTAAAAGAATCAGCAAAGATAGCAAAAGCTATAGGCAGAGAAATATAAGTATTTCATTTGAGGAAAATTATGAAACCAATTTATAATAAAGTAACCATAGTGGGAATGGGTTTAATGGGCGGAAGCTTAGGACTTTCTTTGCTTGATAAAAAAATAGCGGCAAATGTAACTGGCTTAGGCAGGAACATAAAGCGTTTGCAAATTGCAAAGTCAAAAGGTGCTGCTACACAAGTAACTACAGATTATAAAATAGCAATAACAGGTGCAAATCTGGTTATTATTGCTTTGCCTGTCATGATGATTCCCGTTGTTTTTAATAAGATAAAACCTTATCTTTCTAAAACAGCTATCGTGACTGATATGGGATCTGTCAAAGGTGCCATAACTGAAAAAATCGCGCTTTTTGATACCAACAGAAACTTTGTTGGTTCGCATCCCATGGTGGGTTCAGAAAAAGCAGGGATAGAGTATATGAAAAATAACTTGTATGAAAAGGGAGTTTGTATAGTAACAGCAAGTGCAAAAACAGATAAGAAAAAGGCAGAAGCAGTTAATAAACTGTGGAGGTTGCTTGGCATGCGTGTAATAAAAATGTCGCCTTTAGAGCACGATAAGTGTACTGCAGCAATAAGTCATTTTCCTCACCTGGCAGCTTTTGCTATGGTGGCAGCAAATGAAAAAAATATTTTGACGCACAAAGAAGCTATAGGTCCGGGCTTTAAGGATTCAACCAGGATTGCCGCTTCAAATGAAGAGTTGTGGGCGGAAATAATTATTATGAATAAGACAGAAATTTTAAAAAATATGAAAGTTTATTTGAATCACCTTGTTTTTCTTTCTGAAACGATAGAGAAAAGCAGGATTTCAGAACTTAAGCAGTATATTAAAAAGTCAAGAATTTTAAGGGAGTCAATAAAATGAAAAAGATGCATGTAGGACCAGCGAAAAACTGTAAAAAAACAGTGAATGTTCAAGGTGACAAATCAATATCGCATAGGGCTATAATTATTGGAAGTATGGCCAAAGGCACCACTGTTGTTACCAATTTTCTGGAAGCAGAAGATACTTTAAATACCATTAAAGTATATCGTGAGCTTGGCGTGAAAATTGAAAAGATAAAAGATAAATATTATATACATGGAAGAGGAGCTGGAGCTTTAAGGCAGTCTCCTGAGACTTTGGATGTTGGCAATTCTGGAACAAGTATAAGATTAACTATAGGCGTTTTATCTGCTAAGAACTTTACTTCTGTGATTACAGGAGATAATCAGATAGTTAAAAGACCTATGGCACGAGTTATGGAACCACTTATACTAATGGGAGCAAAGTTTGAAAGCAATCAAGGCAAATCCCCAGTCATAATACATGGTGGCACGCTTAAGGGTATAGAATATAAAATGCCTATGGCAAGCGCACAGGTAAAATCAGCAGTAATGTTAGCGGCACTTAGTGCCAGAGGCAAAACTGTTATAAAAGAACCAGTAGTCTCAAGAGATCATACGGAAAGAATGTTGAAATATTTTGGAGCACCTATAACGCAGTCAAAGGGATTAATTACAATAAAGCCAGGAAAAGAAATGAAAGCAAAGCCAGTTTTTGTTCCTGGTGATATATCATCCGCAGCATATTTTATAATAGCTGGGCTTATGATGAAAAACTCTGTGATTAAAATTAAAAATGTAGGTTTAAATCCAACGCGTGTAGGGCTAATAGAAGTTATGAAAAAAATGGGTGGTAAGATTAAAATAACTGGTGTAAAAATTAAAAATAACGAGCCTATAGGAGATATAATCGCTTCTACTTCAAAGCTAAAGGGTATCACTATCGGCGGCGCTATGATACCAAAATTAATTGACGAGATTCCAGTGATTGCTGTTGCCGCTGCTTTTGCCACTGGCAAAACGATTATTAAAGATGCGAAAGAGTTGCGTTTTAAGGAAACAGACAGAATACAGACAGTAGTTAAAAACCTAAACAGAATAGGTATTAAAGCAGAAGAACTGCCTGATGGAATGATAATACACGGAAATGGCGGTTTGCCGTTTAAGTATGCTGACATAGATTCTTTTTCGGATCACAGGATTGCTATGGCTTTTTCTGTTGCGGCTTTATCAGGAGAAAACGGGCTTTTGATTAAGGATGTGGAGTGTGTAAATACTTCATTTCCAGATTTCTTTGAAATTATGAAGAAGCTATCGGTAAAATAATGAAACTCACAGAAGCAATAGACCACTTTTTCGTTATTGTAATTCATAATTTTATTAAGGGCTTCCTTTGGTTTGTCCTTAGGTGCTTTTATTTTACAAAAATTATTGATTCAAAAAATATTCCTTCTAAAGGCGGATTTATTGTAGCGGCCAATCACTCAAGCTTTTTTGATCCTCCTTTGATAGGCATAAGCACCTGGCGCAGAATGTATCATTTTATGGCGCGTGACACATTATTTCAGGGATGGGATTTTTTGCATTATCTTGGTGCCATACCTATCAAGAGAGCAACTGTTGATAGAAATGCCTGGGATAAAGTAATAACAACAGTTCAGGAAGGACATATAGTTGGTCTCTTTCCAGAAGGCACCAGAAGTACTGATGGAGAAATACATGAAGGTAAAGCAGGTACTGGAATGCTTGTTTATAAATCAAAATGTAAGGTTATACCGGCATATATAGCAGGTGGATTTCAGGCGTGGAAAAAATCAAGCTTATTTCCTACGCCTTTTAAAAAGTTGGAAGTCATATATGGTGAACCGCTTTCATTTGATGCTCAGTTTCTAAAGACAGACAATAAAGAAACTTATATCGAAATAACAGGAATAATAATGGCTGCTATAAAACGGCTTAAAGAAAAACAAATTAGCATGCACTTAAAGGTAAGAAAATGAAAGTTGTACTTGCTGAAAGCTCGGGTTTTTGTTTTGGCGTGGAAAGAGCCGTGGAAATGGCATATAAATACGCTAAAGATAAAAAAGGAAAGAAGCTATATTCTTTCCACGAGATAATACATAACCCGCAAGAAACTGCCAAGCTTGAAAAGGCTGGGGCACAGCATGTGAATTTGATTTCTGAGATTAAAAAAGGTTCTGATGTCATAGTTAGCACACACGGAATAACTGAAGAAGAGGAACAATTACTTAAAGAAAAGTGTGGGAGTTTGCTTGATACTACTTGTCCTTATGTGAAGAAGATACATCATATAGTAAAAAAGTTGACTATAGAAAATTACCAAATCATTATCGTAGGAGATGCTGAGCATCTTGAGGTTAAGGGAATTATGGGATACACACATGGTAATGGTGTGGTGGTTAGCCGTGTTGAAGACATAGGCAAACTGCAGATGAAAGAAAAAATAGGAATAGTAGCGCAGACGACACAAAATACAGAAGTATATTCTGCAATAATAGCTGGGATAGAGAAAAAAGCGTTCTTAAATAAGTATGCAGAAGTGCGGGTTTTTAATACTATCTGTGATGCTACAAAAAACAGGCAGAAGGCCACTATGGAACTGGCTGGCAAGTCTGACATTATGGTCATAGTGGGTGGAAAAAACAGCGCAAATACGAAGCGCTTGTATGAAATTAGTGCTGAACTGCTTAAAGATGTATATTATGTGGAAGATTCAAAAGAAATAAAAAAAATATGGTTTAAAGGAAAGAAAAATGTTGGAGTAAGCGCTGGGGCATCAACGCCAGCGGATGTGATAAATGAAGTAGTAATGAAAATCAGGAAAATCGGAGACGACAAATGATTAGAGACGGTATGATAATTAAAGGTAAAGTATTAAGAAAAAGTGAAGGTGAGATATTTGTAAATATCAATTATAAGTCGGAAGGCGTTATTCCAAAAGAGGAAACTTCAAAATATACTTATTATGATTTCGTAAATGAAGGTGATGATATTGATGTTCATGTAAAAAGAGTTGAAACCCAAGATGGTTTTGTTGTGCTCTCGAAAATTATAGCTGATAAAAAAATAGTGTTTGGTAAAGTAAAGAACTCTTTCAAAGATGGTGGTTTTATTGAAGGTGTAGTTACAAAAGCAGTTAAGGGTGGATTTATTATTGATTTTGGAGCAAATGTTACGGCCTTTCTTCCTATGTCTCATTCAAAAGCATATGGCGAAGATATTGTTGGAAAAAAACTACCTTTGAAAATTATACAGTTAGACGAAGAAAAAAGAAATGTGGTTGTCTCTTATAAAGAATATGTGACAGAAAAAGATAAAACTGATACAGAAGCCGTGATAAAGATATATCCATTAAATGAAAAAGTTTCAGTCACCGTAGGACAAGTGCTTCCTGATGGTATAGAAGTGGAAAAAGAATTAATGAAGGTTTTCATTCCTTTTGCAGAACTTTCTTGGAAGGCATCTTCCACCCCAGAAGAAGAAGGGTTTAAAGAGGGCGATATAATAGATGTTATGGTTGTAAATTATGAAAAAGGTAGGGCACAATTAAGTTTAAAAAGACTTAAGGAAAATCCTTTTAAATCATTTTCAGATAATTTCAAACCTGGAGATAGGTTAGATGCTGTTGTAAAAGAAATATTTCCTGAAGGGGTGTCAGTGTCTGTCAATGAAGGTTTGGAAGGATTTGTTCCTCTCGGAGAACTTTCATATTTTCGCAGGATTAAAGATGCCTCAGTTATTTATAAAAAAAGTGATGTTATTAAAACCTGTGTGTTAAAAATAGATGAAATAAAAAATAGAGTAATACTAAGCGTTAAGCGTCTTGAGAAAAACCCTTGGAATAATATGGAAGAACGCTATCCAGTAGGGGCAAGAGTATTTGGAACAATTAGGACCTTAATTGATGGAGAAGGTGCGGAGATAGAACTTGAGGAAAACATAGACGCTTTCTTACATACCTCGAACATATCTTGGAATGTTTTTACCAAAATCTCTGAAGTGTTAGTACCTGGTGAGAAAAAAGAGTTTAAGATAATGGAAATAGACAAGAGCAAATACAAAATTATGCTTGGTTTAAAACAAATGCATGCTTCTCCTTGGACAATTTTTACAACTAAATATAAAGAAGGCGCATATATAGATGCTAAAATAACAGCTATTGATGAAGCTTCGGTAACAGTGTTATTGGCAGAAGGTGTTGTTTCGAAGATAAGTATAAGAAATCATGCTAAATTAAGAAATAAAATTGGAGATGTCATTAAAGTTAAAATTAACAAGATAGATATTGATTCAAAAAAAATATTTTTAATTGCCAAAGATTTAGAAGCAACTGAAGAGCAAAAACAGATAGATGATTACATAAAAACACATGATCATAATTCCTTTAAATTAAATGATATAATTAATTTCAATGTTGTGGATAAGGGGGATGAAAATGCCAAATAACAAGATACCACTTCCTACTGTTAATCGCTTGTCATTGTATTTGAAATGCTTTGCTGAGCTTGCTTCAAGTGGGGTAGAGTATGCTTCTTCTGGGCAAGTGGCTCAGAGTATAGGTTTAAATCCAGCTCAGGTTAGAAAAGACCTTGCGTATTTTGGAAAGTTTGGCCGTCGTGGATTTGGCTATCATGTAGAACAATTGAAAGAACACATATCCAAAATACTTGGTACTCACAAACAGTGGCGTTTGGCTGTAGTCGGTACAGGTAATTTGGGCAGAGCACTTCTTATGTATCCAGGATTTCAAGCAAGAGGTTTTCGTGTCATAGCAGGTTTTGATGTGGACCCAGCAAAAGTGGGTTGGGAGCTTGATGGGGTGAGGATATATCACTTGGATGAAATAGAAAAAATAATAAAGAAAGAAAAGATAGATATTGTGGTGATTACTACTCCTAAAGATTCTTTGGACCCTGTTATGGCGAGAATAAAGGAAACTGGCATTAAGGGAGTCTTGAATTTTGCTGGAAAGCACTTAAAGGACGAAAAAATTATTGTGAGAAATGTAGATGTGGCGCTTGAGCTTGAGCAATTGACTTTCTTTCTTACAAATAAGACTAAAGCTGAGTAATAGGAGATCACTATGGCAACTATAAAGTTAATTCTAAATGGAAAAGAGATAGAAGCAGAGACAGGAAAAAGAGCTTCTGATATTTTAAAGGAAGCTGGAGCCGATTTAACTGGGGCATTGGTTGTTAAAGTTGGAGAAAATCTTTTTGATATGGGTGCTCCTATTTTCGAAGGTGGATTTATGAAGGTTATTACCTTTAATGATGCTGAAGGCAAGGCGGTTTTTTGGCACTCTACTTCACATTTAATGGCTGCGGCTGTAAAGAACTTATACCCTGAGACAAAAGTAACTATAGGTCCTTCCATAGACGAGGGTTTTTACTATGACTTTGACAGGGATAAATCATTTTCAGAAGAAGACTTACTTAAAATTGAAGAAGAAATGAAAAATATCATTAAACTTAATCCAGCACTTAAGCGTACGGAAATCACAAAAGCTGAAGCAATAACATTTTTTACTGGTTTGGGTGAAAATTATAAAGTAGAAATCATTGAGGCAATAAATGCTCCGACTGTAAGCTTATATGCTTTGGACAAGTTTACAGATTTATGTCGTGGCCCACATATAGGTCTTATTAAAAAAATAAAGGCTTTTAAGCTTACAAAAATATCTGGTGCTTATTGGCGTGCTGATGAAAAAAATAAAATGTTGCAACGCATATACGGAATATCATTTCCAGAGCAGAAAATGCTTGATGAGTATTTCACGATTTTAGAAGAAGCTAAATTACGAGACCATAGAAAAATAGGAAAAGAGCTTAGCCTTTTTTCAACGCACGAAGAGTTTGGACCTGGTTTGATATACTGGCACCCTAAAGGCGCTATGATAAGAAAAGAAATTGAGGACTTTTGGAGAAATGAACATTTAAAACGCGGTTATGACCTTTTATTTACTCCGCATGTAGCAAAGATTGATTTATGGAAAACTTCTGGACATACAGGTTTTTATCAAGATTCTATGTATCCATCAATGATTATGGACGAAACTGAATATTTGGTAAAACCAATGAATTGTCCGTTTCACATACTTATATATCAAACGAGTATGAAAAGTTACCGCGACCTGCCACTAAGATGGGCAGAATTAGGTACTGTTTATAGATATGAAAAGTCAGGAACTCTACATGGTTTAATGCGTGTAAGAGGGTTTACCCAAGACGATGCGCATATATTTTTGCGCGAGGATCAATTAGATGAAGAGCTTGATAAGCTTATTGAAATAATTCATTTCATACTCAAAACTTTTGGTTTTGAAGGTTTTGAAGTTTTCTTAAGTACAAGGCCAAAAGAATTTATAGGTGAACCAAGCGCTTGGGAAATATCAGAAGCTGCTTTAAGACGCACTCTCGAAAAAGCTGGTTTGAAATACAGTGTGGACGAAGGTGGCGGAGCTTTTTATGGGCCAAAGATTGATATTAAAATAAAAGATGCGTTAAACAGAACTTGGCAGTGCTCTACTATACAGGTGGACTTTAATCTCCCAAATAGGTTTGATGTAAATTACATAGGCAAAGATGGTAAGGAGCACAGGGTAGTAATGATACACAGAGCATTGTTTGGTTCACTTGAAAGATTTTTTGGAATCTTAATTGAGCATTACAAAGGGGCTTTTCCTGTATGGCTCTCTCCAGTTCAAACTGCTGTGCTTACTTTGACTGATCGTAGCTCACTTATAGCTGGTGCTTTAGTGGATAAATTAAAAGAAGCAGGTATTAGAGTAAAGCTTGATGATGACAATGAAAAAATTGGTGCCAAAATAAGAACTGCGACACTGGATAAAATACCTTATATGCTTATTATAGGTGATAAAGAAGTGGAAACAAATACAGTATCTGTAAGAAAACGCACTGGCGAAGAAACTAAAGACGTAAAATTGGAAGATTTTATAGCCATGGTTAAAGGAAAGATTGCAAGTAAGGATTTAACTATATAGTAAGAAGCATTGTCATTGCGTTTCGTGATGACAAAATGAAAGGAATAGCGTGGCAAAAAATAAGACTTTTTTTAGTTGCTCGTCATGCGGAGCTTCCTCGCCAAAATGGCTTGGAAAGTGTCCTGTATGCAATGAGTTTAATACATACATCGAAGAAACCGTTATTGAAAGAAAAAAGTCGGCTGAATACCGTGGTTTTGACGAAACAAAGATGAGTGCTCTCGCTGATATCAATGTGAAAAATGAACAGCGTATAAAAACTGGTATGGAAGAAATAGATCGGGTATTTGGAGGGGGCATTGTAAAAGGTTCGCTTGTGTTAATGGGCGGAGAACCAGGAGTAGGAAAATCTACACTTGCTCTTTCTATTGCAGATAAAGTGGCAGGACTTGGAAATAAGGTACTGTATTTTTCTGGAGAAGAATCTTTAGAACAGATAAAATTACGCGCAGACAGGACAGGCGTGAAATCAGATAAACTTGTCATTGTTGTTGAAACTGGAATTGAAAAAATTACATCAATAATGGAAAAAGAAAAACCGGCCTTAGCGGTCATAGATTCTATACAAACAACCTTTAAAGAAGATTTGGATTCAGTTGCTGGTAGCGTGACACAAGTAAAAGAAAGTTGTGCACAGCTTTTGTATGCTGCCAAAAAAAGTGGCATACCTGTAATAATAATAGGACATGTCACTAAAGATGGGAATATAGCAGGACCGAAAATGTTAGAACATATGGTAGATGCAGTATTATATTTTGAGGCGGAAAAATATTATCAGTTTAAAATACTTAGGGCAGTAAAAAACAGATTTGGTTCAACCAATGAAATAGGAATATTTGAAATGACTAATGAAGGTATAAAGGAAGTTAAAAGCCCTTCAAAAATGCTTTTGGATAGTTTAAAAGATAATAAAACTGGTTCGAGCATAGTCACTGTAATGGAAGGCACGAGACCTTTATTGCTTGAAATACAGGCCTTAACAGCGAGACGCAACTACGGCATACCACAAAGGACAGTCACGGGTATAGATTATAATAGGTTCCTTATAGTGCTTGCTATTCTTGAAAAAAAATTAGAACTACACTTGGAAAATCAGGATATCTTTATTAATGTGGCTGGTGGAATAAAAATAATGGAAACAGCCTGCGATTTAGGTGTGGCAGCGGCCATATATTCCAGTTTTAAGGATTCTCCGGTGTCAACTAAAATGGCTTATATAGGAGAACTCGGACTTGATGGTGAAGTAAGACCAGTTCAGTTCATAGACCAACGCGTTTTGGAAGCACAAAGACTTGGTTTCTCTGCTTGTGTAATACCAGCCAGAAGCGCAGCAATAAAGACCACTATGGAAATCATAAAAATTGGAAATATAAGTGAGCTGAAGAAACTCATTTAAAACAGATAAAGGCAGTTTGGAGTATCAAAATAGGAAAAATCAGTTTAAAGTTTGGAGTTTGAACTCTAACTTGTTTATAAAAAATTATAAAAGGAGGTGAAAACAATGACAATGTTAACAAACTTAATACCAGTAGTGACAGCAGTAATTTTCTTGATAATTATCATAGCCCAATTCATAATTTATAAAGCAAAAATCAAGAAAATGAATCTGTCGAAAAAATTGGTCGATACCAGCGTTATTATTGATGGAAGGATTAATGATATTTGTGAATCAGGTTTTATGGAAGGACAACTTATAGTACCACGCTTTGTCCTACAAGAACTTCAATTTATAGCTGATTCATCCGACCATATGAAGAGAAATAAGGGCAGACGAGGCCTTGATCTATTAAATGCTTTGAAAAAGAATCCAGGAGTTTCTGTGGAAATTATGGACAGAGATTACAAAGAAATCAGAGCGGTAGATGAAAAGCTCGTGGCAATGGCAAAGGATCTCGGAGCAAAAATACTGACTAATGATTTTAATCTTAATAAAATTGCCGAGATTCAGGGAGTGAAGGTATTAAATATTAATGACCTTTCCAACTCTATTAAACCTACTTTTCTTCCAGGCGAAACTATTAGTGTAAAAATCGTTAAGGAAGGTAAAGAAAAAGAGCAGGGTATTGCTTACTTAAATGACGGCACCATGATAGTTGTGGATGACGCCAAGCGAATGATGAATAAAAAAATAGATGTGGTAGTTACGAATGTACTTCAAACTGATGCTGGCAGAATGATTTTCGCAAGGTTTGAAATAACTGGTAAGGATTATAGTAATGAGCATAGAAACGATAATAGAAGAGATCCAAGGCACGACAATAGGAGAGATAATAAAAGATGAAGAATGCGGTTATAGTCGTTGCTGCCGGTAGAGGCAAGCGGTTTAAACACAAGTTGCCAAAGCAGTTTGTTAAGGTCAGAGGCAGAGAAATACTGGCTTTAAGCCTTGATAATTTTGAAAAAACAGCGTTAATTGATGCTGTGGTGCTGGTGGTTTCAGCTGCTTATGCTGACTACGCAAGAAAAATGACGCGCAAATACGGCTATAAAAAGATAATTGGCATTATAAACGGAGGGACGGAACGGTTTAACTCCGTTTATAATGCTGTAACATTTCTAAAAGCTTTTGGTCCAGAGAATGTTTTGATACACGATGGTGCCAGACCAAAAGCAGGAAAAGTTCTTATAAAAAAGATTTTAACAGCACTGAAAAAGGAAAAAGCAGTTATTCCAGTAAATAGAATTTTTGCAACAGTCAAAAAAGTAAAAGGTAATTACATAGAAAATACTATAGATAGAAATACATTGAGGACGGCTCATACCCCTCAAGGATTTAAGTATAAGGAACTTTTGAAATTATATGAATTAAGCAATTTGAAATCAAAAAAGCCTACTGATGATGCAGCAGTTTTTGAAGCAGCTGGCGTAAGGGTTAAAATTATAGAGGACGAGGAAGAGAATGTTAAGGTAACTGTAAGGAAAGACATTAATAAGGTGTAATGAAAAAAGTTAGGACTTCGAATAAGGAGCTCTTATGAGAATTGGAATTGGTTATGATGTTCATAAGCTTGTAAAAGGCAGAAAGTTATTTATCGGTGGTGTGGAGTTTGAAAATGCTGAGTTTGGTCTTGAAGGTCACTCAGATGCCGATGTGCTCATACATGCAATTATGGATGCTATGCTTGGAGCGGCAGGTTTGAAGGATATAGGACACTATTTTTCCGACAAAGATGAAAAGTTTCGTGGTATTAGGTCCACAGAACTTTTAAAACAAGTAGATATGCTTATTAAAAAAGCTGGATATTCTATAGAAAATATTGATTCTATAGTGGTGGCAGAATTTCCTAAAATGGCACCGAAAATTGATGAAATAAAAGAAATACTTGCAAATATACTTGTAATTAGTGTTAAGCAGGTAGGAGTAAAAGCCACAACCGAAGAGGGACTTGGTTTTACAGGCAGAAAAGAAGGAATTGCAGCGCATGCTGTGGTGTTGTTGAAATAAAAATTGAATTAAAATTACATAATAATGAGGAATAAAATGAAACTCTACAACACTTTATCACAGAAAATAGAAGAGTTTGTTCCAGTCACACCAGGAGAAGTTAAAATGTATGCCTGTGGGCCTACGGTTTATAATTACTTTCATATAGGAAACTCAAGGGTGTTTACTCTTTTTGATACTCTTAGAAATTATTTTAAATATCGTGGTTATAAGGTAACTTTTGTGCAGAACATAACTGATATAGACGATAAAATAATCAATAAAGCTAAGGCAGATGGCGTTTTATGGAGTGATGTAGCCACTCAATACACGAAGGCATATATTGAAGATATAAAGAAAATGAATATAGATTTACCAAATGTGAGTCCCAAGGCTACAGAAGAAATACCTAAAATGTTAGAACTTATTAAAAAACTGGTAGATGAAGGCACTGCTTATGTTTCAAAAAATGGAGTTTATTTTTCGGTAGATAAGTTTCCTGCTTATGGAGAACTATCTCACCAAAATATGGAAGAATTAAAAGAAGGCGCAAGGGTAGAAGTGGATGATGAAAAGAAAAGCGGACTGGATTTTGCACTTTGGAAGTTCTCAAAACCTGGAGAGCCGTTTTGGGAAAGTCCTTGGGGTGCAGGCAGACCTGGTTGGCATATTGAGTGTTCTGCTATGTCTTCCAAATATTTAAATGATACTTTTGATATACACGGTGGCGGAGCAGACCTTGTGTTTCCTCACCATGAAAATGAGCGCGCGCAGTCAGAAGCCGCAAACCATGTAAAGTTTGTAAATTATTGGATGCATGTTGGTTATATGAATATAAGCGGCGAGAAAATGTCAAAATCAAAAGGTAATTTTGTTTTTGTGAGGGATATTATAATTGATTATCCAGCAGAGGTTATTAGAATGTTTATTTTGTCAGCACATTATCGCGGACCGATAGATTTTTCAAGAGATAATATTGAAGCTGTGAAGAAAGGTTATACGGAAATAAGTTACACGCTGCAGCGTTTAGCTCAGCTTGAAGGTAAGTCAAATGGTATTAAAAGTCCTTATGTAGCAGCATTTATCGAGGCCTTAGACGAAGATTTTAATACTGCAAAGGCATTAGGTATTATCTATGATGCTGTAAATGATGCCAAAAATCTTATATTAGGTAAGAAGCTTGATAAGTATGAAGGACCTATGGTGGCTAATTTAAAAATGTTAGAAGCAGATATCAAAGAAATGACTGAGGTTTTGAAAATATATCCTAAGTTTGAAGCTCCGAGTAATGAAGCGCTTGAACTCGTAAAACAAATTGCTGTCCTTCGAAATGATAAACAATATGAAAAAGCAGATGCCATGAAAAAAGAAGTGAGCCAACTTGGCTATATACTTGAATACACAAAAACAGGAACTTTCATTATAAAGGAGTTAAAATAAATGTTCATTTACGGTAGAAATGTGATTCGTGAGGTCTTAACAGGTAATAAAAGGGAAATACAAGAGATACATATGATAGACAGAATAAAAGATGTTGGAGATATATTGACGGCTGCAAAAGCAAAGAATGTAAAAGTTATATTTGAAACAAGAGATAAGTTAGACAAGCTAACAGGAACTGATAAAAATCAGGGAATTGCAGCGCTGATAGATGATGTTAAAACAGTTTCGCTTGAAGAGTTTTTATGTACGCATAATGATACTAATATAACCATAGCAGTTTTAGATGAAGTAGAAGATCCGCATAACTTTGGTGCAATTATTAGAAGCTGTGAAGTATTAGGTGTGGCAGGGATAGTGGTGCCAACGAGAAGAACTGCTCCTATTAATGACACTGTGTTTAAAACATCAAGCGGTGCTGTAGATATGATAGATATTATAGAAGTGGTAAATATCAATCAGGCGCTTGAGGCATTAAAGAAAAATGGTTTCTGGATATATGGCATGGATATGGCAGGGGATAAATACCTTGATGAAATTGTTTTTGATAATAAAACCGTGATAGTACTTGGCAATGAAGGCAAAGGAATGAGGCCACTTGTTAAAAAGAACTGCGACTTTTTGGTTAAAATTAGGCAGGCAGGTAAGCTGGATTCTCTAAATGTTTCTAATGCCGCGGCAATAGTACTTTATCATGCGATGTTAAAAAATATAAGCGGCAAAAATTCAAAATAGCTTTGTTTATAGTCTTTTATGAGTAAAGATACTAATTGACAATTGTTTGATATTAAGTTATTTTATATATCGTTTTGTATTTGCACTTTTTAGTGTGATTTGAGTTTGTTCTTTGAATGATTGAGTTTGTTATGACTTTTGAGAGTGTTGCGACTTTTGTTTTTTAGTCGTGACTATTGAGATTTCTGCGACCATTGAGGTTGTTGAGACTTGTTTATAAACGCGGGCGCTTAGCTCAGTTGGTTAGAGCATCTGCCTTACACGCAGAGGGTCGGGGGTTCGAGTCCCTCAGCGCCCACCATTTTTGCTACGCAAAAATGGAGAAAATAGAAATTAGATAGGTGAGAGTAGATAAGGAAAAAAAGGCAAAAAGTCATTGATATAAAAAAATTAGAAATTAGATAAAGCAGAAAGACAAAAATCTCTTGATATAAAAGAGGATAAAGTATAATATTATTGAAGTAATAGATTGTTCTTTCCATTAACTAAAAAGAATTTGGATTAAGTGAAGGTGGGTTTGCAGATTCTGTAAACTGTTTGTACCTTCCTCCCAAATTCTATGAGGTAAATGGGGGTGTAGCTCAGTTGGTTAGAGCGCCTGCCTGTCACGCAGGAGGTCGCGAGTTCGAGCCTCGTCACTCCCGCCATAAAGAAAGCCCTTCTTCAGAAATGAAGAAGGGCTTTTCTTTTTATATCACAAAAAATCAGGAAGGTTAGTATCCACTAAATAATTAATATTTTATTTGCATTAAATTTTAATTTATGATATATCTAAATTGCAAATGGATTAGTATGGCTTTTGATTTTTTTTACAAGGGGAGAATCTTCGGTGAGAAAAATGATAAATACAAATATTTCTGTAATAAAAATAAAAAAAATTATAATTGTTAGAATTGTTTTGTTTGTTTTGATTGTTATGATTTTTATGATTAGTTGTAAAAACAAAACAACTTCGGGACCTTCTTTGCCTGCAAATACTGCAACTATCACGGCAACATACACTAATATTGGAACTGTTACAGATACCTCAACCCCTACAATAACGCAAACAATAACAGATACTGATACCGCAACAGCAACTGCAACAATAACCCCTACATTTACAATAACTGATACTCCATGTGTAGTCGCGGGGTATAGTGGCGGAAATTCAGGTACTTATCAATGTCATTCGAATACGATTTTTCAACAGGTGGCTGTTGCTGGAAGCGGTACGATAAAAAAAATATATATTTATGTCAATGCTTCGAGTAAAAGTTTTCAGGCAGCGGTTTACAGCGATGTGAGTAATTGTCCTGGATCCATATTGACTATAAGCAGTTCTCAGCAATTGAGTGGAACAGGATGGATGGCGTTGGATGTGCCGGATTTAGCCGTTAGTGCTGGAAATTATTGGCTTGCATTTACTTCAAATGAGGGCTTATACGGTGTAAATACCAGTGTGTCCGGTTATACATTGAGTGTTCTGGACCCAGGTCAGCTTCCAACCACGCCTTCTTGTTCATTTTACGAAAATTATGCCAATACTGCGGCCTGTATTTATGCGTCTTGTGAATAGTCCAAATTATGATATTTAATCCTGAATGTGAATTTCAGGAAATTTGTGTATGTAAAAGGAGGAGATTATGCGTAGTTTGATTTTGTCAATGTCGGTTTTAATTTTTATCTTTACGGGGTGCAAGGCGAAAGATTTTTTTCAACAGCCGAGTGTTACTGTAGTTGACTATGAACTCACGGCACCGCCTGGGGAATACACATATCTGCTAATGACTTGCGATATTAAAAATAATGATTCGCATGATGGAGAAGCCAAGAATGTTACATATAAAGTAACAGTTGAAGGCGTTCAATCGCAGGATATGACTTATTCGACACCATTTACTATGAAGGGCGGTCAGACAATACAGAAAAAACTGCCACTTACTTTTGTGACTGCTGACGCAACTGCATTGTTGATGAAAATAGGTGGTGGCAGTCCGCTTGGCTATTCTGTGACTGGCAACATATTTGCGGGCACACCATTAGGAGATCAGGACTTGCCATTAAATATAAGTGGCAATGCTGATCTTACGATAGACCTTAATGACTTTTTTCTTCAACCTACAATCACAATGGACAATACGCAGGGCTTTGTTGTGACAAGTATTGGCAGTCCGCCGATTCCTTATGTCAATCCAACTGGCTCACCTGCAACTGTGCAGATTAATAAAACAGATGTATTAAACAATGATTCTCACGCTGTTACAGTGCAAAAAGTTATTTACACTGTAAATGTAAATGGTGCTGTATCTAATAAGATGACCTATACGCCTGTATCACCGATACCAGTAGCTGCACTCGAAACTATATCTATCAATAATTTGCCAATTACATTTAATTATACGGCTCTATTAGGAGTGCTTAATTATATAGTTTCTGGTACCTTATATGTGAATTACACAATAACAGGAAGCGTACTTGTTGAAGCTGATTTAGGTAGTGGGCTTATAGATTTTTATGTGCCGCTAAATACATCTGGCACTAATACTATGTTTGTAACTCCTTAACAAGTGAAGCTCGTGTGTAGTCGGTAGTTATGATATTTATATTGGTAGAAAGTTCTGTATAGATAATGTTTGCTAAACCAAAAAAGCCCGCGAAAGCGGGCTTTTTTATTTTATTAACTTCAATCTGTAATTATTTGTATTTAAAACAATGCTTGTTTATATACTTGAATTATTCTATATTTGTGATAGTATTTTAATAAGGAAAATTGAATCAAAGTGCGTGGAAATAATAAATATGAGAAATAAGTAGGTTTAAATATATTTTTTATTGGATAAAAACATTAAGGGGGAAAACATGAAAAGAATTGTTTTAGCTGCAATGGCTTTTATTTCGGCATTAATTATGGGGTGCAGTACAAAACTTGGACCATCTGACATCTTGCCAACGATTCCTCCAACGGCAACTGCAACAGCAATTGCAACGGCAACTTCAACTCCAACAGCAACTTTAACATTAACATATACTGCAACTTCACTTCCAACAGCTACCGCGACGAATACGGCAACAATTGCAATTCAAAGTTATGACTCGTCTTTGGGTGGCTGGCAAACTTCAAGTCCTATATACAATGCTGGCGAGCAGGGATTGACTAATCCTGTATGGAACGCTACAGAAGGACATAATGCCGCAGGAAGTGCTGCTTGTAGCGGGAATTATGATGCATCAGTTAATCCTGCCCATAGAGTCGGAGATTTTATTATGGAACCTTCACCAAGCTTGAATCTGGTGGGTAAGACAATGTCTGTTTGGATAAAAGTACCGCAGGCCATGGCAGATTCAGGAGCATATCAGGCAACCCTATTTATGCAGGATACAATGCATCACTGGATGTATGGTGGAATCACGCCTTTAAATACAGCTGGATGGGTTCAGATTTCAGTTGCAGTAAGTGATATGGCAACAGGCAACTTAAATGATCCATCAATAACTTATAAAATAGGAATTAGAATCGAAAAACTTCCTGCTTATGCAAGTGATGTAACAAAAGATGTTACAGGAGTAACAATCTATTTTGATGATTTCAACTATTAGTTTATTGAGATTCTTTGGATTGTATTTAGATTATAAACATTAAGATAAGTTTATGTGATTAATGTTGTCATTTCAATTAAAAAGCCCGCGAAAGCGGGCTTTTTTTTTGTTTTTAATTAAATTATTATAACAAGCAATTCAAAACGATTTTGATTTTTGTGTGGCAAACACTTGACAAAATATCTAACATGGGTTAGATATAGGGGTAGAAGAAAGAGGGTGTGAAAAAATGAAAAAAATTATCGTAGTTTTTATATTCGCAATTATTTTATTTTGTTTCAGTTGTAAAATCAATTCACCTACAGCAGGAGTCACGGAAGTCCCCATAATATCATCAGCAACTTTAACCGTCACGACAATGTTAACAATAGTATCATCAGAAACTCCAACTGAAATTGCAAGTGCAACCGTAACAACAACTCCAACTGATCCTAATACTTTGACAATCACAAATACGAATACAACTATTAGCACAGAAACAAATACAAAAACATATACTGTTACTGATACGGTAACAAATGTAGATACAAATACTGCAACTAATACGATAACAAAAACAATAACAGATACTTTTACCGACACTGTAACAAGTACAAATACATATACGATTACTAATACCGTAACAAATACAGTCACAAATACGGTTACTAATACGGCAACAATTACTAACACATACACAGTATCACCGACATACACTATTACAAATACGGTTACAGATACACCAACAAGCACAGATACATTTACGATTACTCAGACACCAACTATAACATGTACTCCTCCGCCTTATGTTACGCAGTGGGGAAGTGTTGGTTCTGGTGATTTACAATTTGGTTTTATTTGTGGAGTTGCAGTTGATAGTGATGGAAATGTTTATGCTGTAGATGAAAACTATAACAGAATACAAAAATTTAGTAATACAGGTACTTTTTTGACTAAGTGGGGGAGTGGCGGAAGTGGTAATGGCCAGTTTAATCAGCCATATGGAGTTGCCGTAGATAAAGACGGGAATGTGGAAGTTATAGATACTACCAATAATAGAGTACAGAAATTTACTAAAACAGGTGGATATCTAACGCAGTGGGGAGGCTCGTTTAATAGTCCTCGAGGAATAGCGGCAGACAATCTCGGAAATGTCTATGTTGAGGATTATGCTAATAGCATTATTAAGAAATATGATACTACTGGTTATTCCGAGGGACAGTGGGGAGGATATGGAAGCAGTGATGGTAAACTTATATATCCGTATGGTATAGCAGCAGATAATATTGGAAATGTCTTTATAGCTGATACATCTAATAACAGGATTGTGAAATTTAGCGATACTGGCACATATATATTAAAATGGGGTAGTGGTGGAAGTGGAGCAGGACAGTTCAACACGCCGTATGGAGTAGCCGTGGATAGCAGTGGTTGTGTATATGTAGCGGATTCACAGAATAACAGAATACAAAAATTCACAAATGTAGGAGTATATGTTACGCAATGGGGCGGAACTGGAAGTGGAAATGGTCAGTTTAGTGGACCATATGGTATCGCAGTGGATAGCAGTGGCTATATATATGTTTCAGATCAGTATAACCATAGAATTCAAAAATTTGGACCATAATTTAATCGAAGTAATATATGAAATGTACTTTATGTAAAAAAGCCATAGATAACTATAGCGTTGATTTTCATCAACTTAAAATCGATGAAAAACACTTGGTGGACATTTGTAATGGATGTATAGATAAGATTATTAAGTGGCAGGGAAAGAAGTATGCAGTTCTTTTTCCAACAAGTTTTATGAAAAAAAGATTTGGTGGTAAAAAATAGTTGTAAATGTTTGTATCCATAATTCGCGCGGAAATTTAGCGATGGTGTCAGTAAAGCAGGGATAGGAGTTGTGTATAATCC
>JBAXIL010000007.1:0-51561 GCA_037138355.1 bacterium | reverse complement strand
AAGAAGAAGATGATGATGAAGAAGAAAATGAAGAAGAAGAAGATGATGAAGAAGAGGAAGACGACGAAGAAGAAGACGACGAAGAAGAAGACGAGGATGATGATGAAAAAAAGTAGGAATACACCATATGGATTTAAATCAGCCGCAAAAGGCGGAGCAAATTTTAAGTGGGGGAAGAGGTCTCACGGACCAAAGCTCACAATAAAAAGCGGAACTGTAGATAAATCACAAAGTTCAGATTCTAAAGTTCAAACAAGAGCAGTTGAAAAACCAGTTAACTTAAATTCAAAACCACAAAGCACAGAAGCTGCTTATCAGGACAGACTTCGTAAAAAACAATTTAGCAAAAAATTTGATGTCCCAAAAATGAAATTACCAAATGAAAAAGCAGCGGATGATAAATATAGCAATAAGACAAGCAAAGTGTATGACGCAAAAACTGCTAATAATAAAACAGAACCAGACAAGGATTTTGAAAAAGGAATGAAGCTTCAGCAGTATCTTGCACATGCTGGTATTACCTCAAGAAGAAAAGCTGAAGAGTTTATACAGCAAGGTAGAGTTATGGTCAATGGAAAAACGGTCACAGATGTAACTTCCAGAGTAAGAGCAGGGCGCGACCATGTGAAATTTGACGGAAGTCTTGTCCATCAGGAAAAACCAATTTATATACTTATGAATAAACCAGAAGGAACTATATCGGCAATTACTGATAATGAAAACAGAAAAACTGTAGTTGATCTATTAAAACCATTTGTTAGAGGAAGAATATATCCTGTTGGCAGGTTGGATTTTAATACCACGGGAACTTTGCTTTTAACAAATGATGGCGATTTTGCAAATAAAGTAATGCATCCAAAGTTTGAGATAGAAAAACGCTATGTGGCTAAAATACAAGGTAGAATTTCAAGCTTTTCATTGAAAAAACTTGTGACCGGAGTTAGAATAGAAGACGGTGTAGTTGTGAAGGCCTTAAATGCTGGTGTTTACAAGAGAAATGATCAAAATGATGTTGTTTTTATAGTGATTAAAGAGGGTATGAATCATCAGGTAAAAAGAATGTTGCAGGCAGTTGGCGCATCAGTGGTTCGCCTTCGTAGGGAAAATATAGGTATGATAACTGATAAGGGGCTAAATACTGGTCAGTGGCGTTACTTAACACCAAGTGAGATAAAATACTTAATAGGGGGATAGAAATGAACAACCTCGGTAAACACAGAAAAGCTATAGATAAATTGGACAAAGAAATAGTTACCTTGCTTCAGGGACGAGCCGAACATGTAAAAAAGATTTCTGATGATAAGAATAAATCAGGACGGGCAGTTTATGACCCAGCTCGTGAAGCAGAAGTATTAAAGAAAGTTATTAATGTAAAAAAAGGAAAGTTTTCTCCAGAGGCTATAAGCTCAATTTATAATGAAATATTTTCCGCATCACGCATGTTACAACGCAGATTAAGTGTTGCTTATTTAGGACCTGTCGCTTCTTATACACATTTAGCAGCCATAAAAAGATTTGGGAAGTCCACTGATTACATTTCTGTTTCTGGAATTAAAGAAGTTTTTTTAGAAGTAGAAAAAGGTACAGTTGATTATGGTTGTGTCCCTATAGAAAACTCTACGGAAGGTTCCATAAATTACACTTACGATATGTTCGCTGATTCGGACATAAAAATAATTTCTGAACTTGAACTGAAAATAGAACATTGTCTAATGTCAAAACAAAAAAATATTAAAGCTATCAAAACAATATACAGTCACCCTCAATCGCTCGCGCAGTGTAGAGGATGGCTTGAAGCAAATGTCCCTTTTGCAGTTCTAAAAGAGGTTTCCAGCAATTCTAAAGCCGCCATAATGGCAGCGGGAGACAAGTTTGCGGCTGCTGTAGCAGGCGAACTGGCTGCAGAGTTAAACGGTCTTAATGTTTTGGCTTCGTCCATACAGGATGTAGCTGGAAATGTTACGCGGTTTTTTATTATTGGAAAAGGGGAGAGTAGAAAAACAGGCGATGACAAAACTACTATTATGGTTTCCATAAAAGATAAAGTAGGTGCTTTGTATCATCTCTTAAAACCTTTTGAAAAATACAAAATCAATCTTACTAATATAGAATCAAGACCGTCAAAGAAAAAAGCTTGGGATTATTATTTCTTTGTGGATTTTTTAGGGCATAAGGACGAGCCAAAGATACAAAAGGCTCTTACTGAAATAGAGCATAACTGTGGTGGCGTAAAGGTCTTGGGCAGTTATCCGAGATTTTAAATATATTGTAATTGTGAGAAGTATTTTTGATAGATTACGGTGAAACAATTTAAGCATGTAATATAACTAATTGGAGGATTCATGGCAAAATCTGATTTATATAAAAAAGCGGGTGTTGATATAGACGCAGCAGCAAATGCTTTAAAAAAGGCAAAAGCATTCATAAAATCTACTTTTAATAAGAATGTTGCGACAGACATAGGGTCTTTTGGAGGAGTTTATAAAATCTCAAAAGATAAAATGCTGGTTGCCTCAGCTGATGGCGTAGGAACGAAGCTTAAGATAGCACAGGAATTAAATCTGCATACTACGGTCGGACAAGATATAGTTAATCATTGTACTAATGACATATTGGTTATGGGTGCTAAACCTTTGTTTTTTCTTGATTATTTCGGAACAGGGAAGCTTGAGGCAAAGGTGCTTGTAGATGTGATAGAAGGATTATCAAAGGCCTGTAGGGAAAACAGTTGTGTCTTGATAGGTGGAGAAACAGCAGAAATGCCAGGCATATATAAAGCAGGTGATTATGATTTGGTTGGAACTATTATAGGAGAGATAAATAATAATAAAATAATTACCGGAGAAAAAGTAAAAACTGGTGATGTTATTTTGGGTTTAGGTTCAGTAGGACTTCATACAAATGGTTTTTCCCTTGCCAGACATATTTTTGAAACAGCCAAAATACCATATACAAGAAAAATCAAAGAGCTAAAAACCACTCTTGGTCTTGCCCTTTTGAAACCGCATAGGTCATACCTAAATTCAGTGTTTCCTACAATAGAAAAGTATTTTACAGCCATACATGGTATAGCGCATATTACAGGTGGCGGATTTTACGATAATATTAACAGAGTGCTTCCTGATAATTGCGATGCTGTTTGCGTTCGTGGAACATGGCCAGTGTTGTCTATCTTTGATTTGATACAAAATACTGGGAATGTGGGCTGGCAGGAAATGCACAGAGTTTTTAATATGGGCATAGGTTTGACAATGATAGTTGATAAAAATAAAGCAAAAGAAATAAGCGCATATCTTTCCAAACGCGGAGAAAAAGTTTATCAAATAGGCAAAGTTGTAAAAGGCGCAGGGAAAGTTATAGTAGAATAATAAACCCAAATCCCAAGAGCTAAGTGATTCTGGTTTTATAACTCAAGTTATATCTAAGCTAACTCATAATAAATAAATCAGGAGGTCTTTATGTCTAAATATTTAATTATTGGTGGTGTCGCAGGTGGTATGTCTTGTGCGGCTCGGTTAAGACGACTTGATGAAAACGCTAAAATTATTGTTTTTGAAAGAGGCGAGTTTGTATCATTTGCTAACTGCGGCCTGCCATATTTTATAGGTGGAAAAATAAAAGAAAAATCCGCTTTATTATTGCAGACACCTGAATCATTAAAAAGAAGATTTAATTTGGATGTGAGGATATGGAGTGAAGTAGTTAAAATAGATACAAATGCCAAAAAGGTTACTGTAAAAGACATATATGTAGGTAGAAAATATGAAGAAACCTATGATATTCTTATTTTATCACCAGGTGCAGCACCAGCGAAGCCAGATATCCCTGGCATAGAGCATACAGCTATTTTTACTTTAAGGAATATCCCAGACACTTATAAAATAAAGAACTTCATTGATACAAAAAAACCAGCTACTGCTATTGTTGTGGGTGGAGGTTATATCGGGCTGGAAATGGCTGAAAACTTAACTGAAGCAGGTATTCATGTAACCGTTGTAGAAGCTTTGCCACAGGTATTAAATGTGATTGATGCTGATATGGCTGCTATGGTAAATATAACATTGAAAAAAAATACGGTGAACTTAAAGACAGGTATAGGTGGCATACTTTCGTTTGATGACAATAATGGTGGAGTGAAGGCACTGCTTACCAATGGACAGGAAGTAAAAGCAGATATGGTAATATGGTCGGCAGGCGTGGTTCCTGAAATCAAAATTGCTAAAGAAGCAGGACTTAAAACAAATCGTGGAATTATTGTAGATGAGTTCTTGCGTACCTCGGATAAAAATATATATGCTGTGGGAGATGCGATTGAAGTAATAAATTTAGTTACAGGAGTTGCTGGGGTGATTCCACTTGCAGGACCTGCAAATAAACAGGGGAGAATGGCTGCTGATAATATAGCAGGAGAACATAAACGGATTTATAAAGGTACGCTTGGGGCATCTGTTCTGAAAATATTTAATATGACAGTGGCGGCAGTTGGTCCTGCCACAAAAGTATTAGAGGCGCTTAAAATTCCTTATGAAACAGTTATAGTTCATCCAGGTTCTCATGCAGGATATTATCCAGGCAGCACAAGCATAACTTTGAAACTGATTTTTTCTCCGGCAGATGGGCGTATACTTGGGGCGCAAGCAGTTGGTTTTGAGTTTGTTGAAAAAAAGATAGATGTCATATCTGCTCTTATGGGAATGAAAGGCACAGTTTATGATTTAATAGAGTTTGAACAGTGTTATGCCCCACCATATTCTTCAGCAAAAGATGCTGTTAATATGGCAGGGTTCGTGGCAGAAAATGTCCTAACAGGTAAAATAAAGACAATTACTTGGGAAAAAGTATTGGCAAATCCTAATGATGTTATTATCCTTGATGTCAGAACAAGTGGCGAATTCAGCAATGGCAGTGTTACCAAAGCTATTAATATACCTGTGGATGATTTAAGAAAAAGACTTGAGGAAATACCAAAAGGTCGAAAAATAGCAGTTACTTGTGGAGTAGGAATAAGGTCATATATTGCAGTCAGAATACTCATGCAGAGCGGTTTTGAGGAGGTATATAATATCTCCGGTGGCTATGTGTCATATATGATAGCGAAAGCCCAAGGTCTCTAAGAACTAAGCATTATTATAAAATAAACTTGACAAACAAGTGTGGCAATGATATAATATCACTAAGTTAGTGATATATAAGAAAAGATTTGAAAGTTTTTGCTTAATGTTATAAAGTATTAAAACAAATTTATGGAGGTTTCATCATGGTAGATAAAGTGAAAAAAGCAATTGAAGAATTAAGACCTTTTTTACAAGGAGACGGCGGAGACATAGAGTTTGTAGCATTTGACGAAAAAACAGGCGAAGTTAAGGTAAAATTAACTGGAGCTTGCAATGGTTGTCCTATGGCGCAGGTTACCTTAAAACAGGGTGTAGAAGTTAAACTTATGGAAGATGTTCCAGCAGTAAAGTCAGTAGTTGCTGTTTAATTAAGTATAAAATCGTGCAAAGTTCTTTTTGCAAATATGAAAAAAACGCAGATTGTGTACTTCTAAAGAATAAATGCGCTCCAGGACAAAAAGGTTGCGTTATTGTAAAAGCAGGCTATAAAGTTGAGTCATTTAAATCAAAGTATAAGACAGAAAAAATAAAACGCAAATAATGTAATGTTATTTGCGTTTTTTATTTTTAACTTGCCTATTATTTATGAACTATGTTTATAGGTTTCTGGATTGTCAATCAGGAACTCTACATGTGCTTTAACCTGCTTGTTTGAATCAAAGGACAGACCAAAATGTTTTTTGATCTTACTTACATTGAAAAGGGAAGGTTTGTCTCCCCAACCCAAATCTTTTAACTGAATTTTACTTTTACTCCCTGTATATGCTATTGCCCACTTGGCTATTTGTTCCCAGGTAATGAAGTTTTTTGATAATCCATAAAAGGTCTCATTAGTAAACTTGCTTTGAAGAACCTTTGTGTATATCTTAGCAAGGTCGCCTGCCCAGATAAACTGCGTGCCATCATTTTTTACAAGGACAATATCTTTTCCTGCTTTAGCATTATCACAGATATTAAAAAATCTTTTATCATTTTCCATAGTCCCGCCTAAAACAACAGGATCTCCGAAGGTGTAGCCAGGTCTTATGGTATTGAATTGTATTTTTTTAAAATAATTGGAGTAAGCCGACATAAAAAGTTCTACGGACCCTTTTGTTGCACCGTAAAAATCATTAGGTCGTGGTTTTACTGATTCATCAGAAGTTTTACTTAGACTTCCGTGGGCTGCGGTGGAAGAAGTAAATATGATATGTTTAGCTCCGGCTTTAATTGACAAGTCAATTAGTTTGATAGAAGTTAAGGTCTCATTTATAAGCATATCTGGTCCAGTATCTCCCCAGCAAAGGGCCACATGTATTACTGCATCGGGCTTGATTATTAGTTTTTGTAATGCTTTCATATTTTCCATAGGGGCTTTAACAATTTTAACTTTTGGAAGTAAAGCTAATGCTTTGACTTTCTCAGGTTTTCTTGCAAGAACTATCACTTCGTGTTTGTTGTCATTTAAAGCTTTTACAACATACGATCCTATAAAACCAGTACCACCTGTTATGTATATCTTCATTTAATTTTAAACCTCCATATAATTGTTTAAATGATTATAACACAAAATAATGTTTGACAAATCTGTAAAATTTAATATAATCACTTTCCATATAGAGGGGCAAGAGCATTAATTGCAACAATTATCCGGGGGGATAGCTATGCACACAAGGTATGCATTTTTTATTTTATTATGTTTATTTATAACTTTTCCGTTTCAAACTACCGCAGGTAACTTTTATTTAGCTGTATATGGCGGGGCAACAAAAGCAGAAATGAAAGAATATAACGATTCAATATCAGCAGATAATACTTACAATAAAACTCTTGGAATACAATCAGATTTAAAAACGCTTGATCTTGCCATACTTCCTGATATCACCTTTGGTTATGATTTTATGTCAGTAGTAGGTATATATATTCGTACTTGTGGCATTGTTTTTATGAATGGGGAATCAAAAGTGT
Source organism: bacterium (assembly GCA_037138355.1). Lineage (GTDB taxonomy): Bacteria > Oederibacteriota > PGYV01 > PGYV01 > Palsa-1178 > PALSA-1178. The sequence continues at coordinate 44,500 of JBAXIL010000007.1, read as the reverse complement.
ATTGGCCAAGCGGACTTGTTGCTCAAAAAACTAAAAGTGATTTCAGCACTTTTTTTACAGGAATAGGTATAAAATATAATTTTCAAGATAAGAGCAATCCGTTTTTTACTGGTTACATAGCGGCAGATGGTGGGTTGTGTCATTATTATGGAAATTATATGGAAGAGGCAGCATATAAGGAAGATGGTGGAATACTTTATAGTATAAGAAAAGATTGGAATACCGCAATACCCGCAGGTTCAGTGGAGGCAGGATTAAATTGGTGGTTTTGTGATGTTTCAGGAATTGGTATTAGGGCAGGTTACAGGTTGGCGTATGGTAAAGTAATGGTAACTATCAATAATATTTATGGTTGGACGGGTGAAAGTCAGGGTATAAGCAATGTAGATTATTCAGGAGCATATATAAATGCAGGTTTTGTTTTTAGATTTGATGATAGCAAAAATAAATTAATAAAAATTGAAGTCCCGTCAAAAGATGGTCAATTCCCAGAAATTTCTGCAAAATTATATAGCGAGGCAGTTGATTATTATGAAGAAGGTTTACTGCATAGGGCTTCTGAAAAGATAGATCAGGCAGCAAATACAGCCCCAAATGATGAAAAAATAAGCGAATTAAAAGAGAAAATAGATCTTATTCTAAAAACAGAAAAGGCCACAGTTAGTGTGGATAAATTGATAAAACAGGCAGATGAATTAAGAGTTAAAATGCAATATAAAAAAGCCAGAGCAAGCTATCTTGAGGTTTTGGCAATGTCAAAAAATAATAAGCAGGCAGAGTTTTACATAAAAGTGTTTGATGCAAAAGCAGAAGAATATTATAGCTTGGCAGTGGCATTGCAATCAGCTGGAGACAATGAAAAATCATACATAAATGTTTGTATGGCTGGGCAGTATAATCCTGAAAATGAAGCCATAACAAATCTCTCGGAAGAATTAAAGAAAATCGTCAATAGTAAAAAAAACACAGTGAAAAAATATAATAAAGCAGTGGAAAAATATAAACACGGTAGATATCAAGAAGCTATAGAACTATGGGATGAGGTTTTGTTAGTAAATCCAGATGATAAGGAGGCATCCGACAATAAGGAAAATGCAATGAAAAAAATAGAGGAAAATACGAGTGAGAAAACTGCGAGTTTAGAGAAGGCAATGAAGCAGGCACAAAATCTTTTTAATATTGGTAAAATAGAGGAGGCGAAAAAAAAGTGTGAGTTTGTTTTGCGACTTGAACCTGAAAACGAGCAAGGAAAAAAAATGTTTGAAGCTATTAAAGTTCTAAATGAAGCAAACAAGGTGGAAGTAATTACAAAAAGGTAAAAAATATAGGGGGGGTAAGATGAAGAGAATGTTGATTTTATTGTCTTTTGTTTTAGTTGTAATGTTTATGTTTTTGTCAGGATGCAATAGTAAAGTACCGAGTGGTCCTTTAGCAGTAAATAAGATTGATAGTACAGCGACACCGTCAGTTACACCTAATGCTATATTTAAGGTAATAGTGTCAGAAGCAGGAACTCCAGTACCGTCAGTTGAAGTGAAAATAGCACCACAGGGAGTCACAACAATGGCTTCTGTTTATACAAATGCTTTAGGTACAGCATTGTTTGGTATTAATAATGGGGGCCAATGGGAGTTAAGAATACCTGGGCAAAATGGATATGATAGCTTATATTATTTAGTGGAACCAATGTCAAATACGGTTTATGCAGTCGAACTTGGGACGCAAAGTGTTTCATTAGAACTTGTGTCAGGTAATGTGAACCTGCCTATCGCGCCATCTACGCTACAGTATAAACTTACTTATCACTGTTCAAAAAGCAAACAATATAATATAAACTTTATTAATGCACCGAGTGGACTTACTATTACTGCGGATAGTTTAACAGTCAGAAATGACAATGATACAATTAATTTTTCTATTGCAGTACCGAAAAGCTATGAAGAGGTTGATACTGATGGAAATAATTTTTATGTGAATGCAGTTGCTGTTCAAGGTGGAAAATCCATTACATCTACAGCAAGTATAATAAAAAAGAACTGGGCATTTAATGTTGATGCGGATGTTAAATTCGCAAAAACCTATATAGATCCTGCTGCCAGTGTGTTGTTTGCCCCATTTTCTGAAAATGGAAAAACAATATATTGGATTGGAACAAAAAATTACAATACCGATGTTCAAAACTTCTATGTGACAGGTAGCGTAAAAAGAGAATATGCAAGTCATCAATTTACAGAAGATATAGCGGTTATACAAAATACTTATCTAAATACAAATGATATAGATCTTGAAGAAGGACATTATGAAAACTTAGTGAAAGCAGAATCGGAAGGCGGGAGTGCTTGGGTTAAGACACATGATACAGTAAACGGTTCTATCACAATGAGGTTCTATGATGATGGATATCTTGATGTGAGAAGAACATTTAGTGTCGTAGGTGATTTTGGGGTAATGTGTGGCAGTTATTTACAAAAAACTGGAAATTGGGGGATACAATCCAGTCCTATTAGTTTTTGTGGTGACTTCCCATCTGTTTTTGGGTACAGTTATTGTTCGGTTACTCTAAAAAAATCAAAGGCAGGTCATTGCACCATAAATAAGTAAAGCAAATAGAAAAATATTGATTATTTGCAACGATTATAGTAGGATATAATAAATACAAAACAAAAGGAGGAATTATGAAAAAAATCGTTTTACTCGCGGTAGTTCTTTTGTTGTTTTCAGTTTCTGTTTTTGCAAAGAAGTTGAATGTTCAGGTAAATGTGTCAACAGGAAGTATTTATGATGGGATTGGTGTAGGTTTTCTTGCTGGTTCACCGTCTGGTCTTAGTGTAAAAAAGTTTTTAACTCATGATACAGCCATACAGGGAAGTCTTTCCTGGTATTATTATGGTGCCTTTGGACTTTCTTTTGATTATCTCTTTCATAATTTTAATATAATCAAGGTAGAAAAAGGAGAGCTTGGTTTGTATTTTGGGCCAGGTGTATTTTTGAGCATGTATTATATGACTTATTATGGTTATACCTCAGGTGGTTTTGGGGTGGGTTTGAGAGTTCCACTGGGTGCGTGTTATCACTTTGAAAATTATCCAATTGATATCTTTACTGAAATAGCTCCTTCAATTAATGTAGTGCCGTCTTTTGGCTTTGGATTTGGTGGCGGAGTCGGTGCAAGGTATTACTTTTAATTTCAATAAATAAGAAAAATAAAAAGGGGCGTGAAAACGCCCCTTTTGCTTTTTTATGTATTAGTATTACCAAAGATGATTAATTTTTTCTTTAAGAAGTTTTCTATGTCGTATAAGTGAAAGCGTATGTCTAAATATTATAGGATGTTTTAAAGCAAGTAGAATAAATCCAAATACATCTTTTGTCCTGAAATGGCGTCCTGAAAAATACTCCCCTATGAAATTTAACACTTCTTGTGGAAAGGAATAGCAATATTTTGCTGCGTATTGAATATCTTTGGACACAAAATTTTGTTTCCTTATGGCTTTTTCGTACATAGCAGGAGATTCCTTCTTTCCCATTTTGATTTCTCCGTAAATAGAATAAGCACATATTTTAGCGCTTAAGATGGCAGTATATATACCTGCAAAGGTAACTGGGTTAGTCAATCCTGCGGCATCTCCGATAAGAAAGGCATTATGATTAAAAATTTTATCTTTGATTCCTCCAATAGGTATTAAACCTCTGCAGAACCCTTTATGTTTTAAGGTTTGGTTTGGAAAGTTTTTATTAATAAAAGCATTAAGGGTTTCTTTATTCTTTACCAAACCGCCTATATTTATTTCTTTATTTTTTTCGAATATCCAAAAATAGTAATTTGAGAGTGTGCTGTAAAAAAAATCCAAATAATTATTGGAGTCGTATTTATAGTCTGATTTTGAGAGCTTATATTGTGTGGCTTCAACAAGGTATGTGTGATTATTAAAAAACAGTGTATCAACCATAGATTTAGGACCATCAGCGCCAATTAGGTACTTACAGGAAAACATACCTTTATTTGTAGAAACTTCAAAACCAGTTTCTGTCCTTTTTATCGTTTCTGCTTTGTGTCTTAAAAAAGCTTTAGCTCCGTTCTTCATGGCAAGGTCAAAGATATGTAGGTCAAACTTATTTCTGTTTATGACATAGCCAGGAGAATCTACGAAGAAGTATTTATTATTGGGAAAGTGAATTTTGAAGCCTTTTATTTTTTTGTCCACATAAGAACCATGTAAAAGCCCAGCAGCTTTAAGCGAGGATTCGCTTATTGCTTCACCACAACAAACAGGCTCACCAGGGGTCTTTTTTTGTTCTATTAGGGCACAGGATATGCCTGACTTTGCAAGTGTATATGCGGCTGTCGCACCTGCTGGTCCTGCTCCTATTATTACCACATCAAAGTTATTCAAATAAACCGCCCTTTAATAAAGATATTTATTAAAAATCATTGAAAAAATGCCTGCTCCGTTATATTATTATATATGCTAAACGCAAAACAGCAATAATAAAATAGTACTTGTGGAGAAAAAATGAAAACCAAACTTGTCCTTACAATCATAGGGGTGATACTTATGTCGTCTATAATACAAGCTGCAAAGGCAGCACCAATAGATAAAATAGCTATATATTCCAAGTATGAAATACAGGTTGATTATGATGTTACAGGTATAAATCCATATAACTATGACAAAATATATTGTCAGGCAGTGGTGACTTCCCCTGATAATAGAACCTTTGTGCTTGATGGGTTTTATTCAACTGATTTTGATTATTCTTATGCGACCAATGTGTATGCTGAAAAAAATGGCTCATTTAAAGTACGCATAGCTCCTTGGAAAACTGGTAAGTGGAAATATTTTATAAAAATTATGAAGGACAATAAAGAAGTATATAAAACAGTTCTTAAAAGCTTTGTGGTAGAGGCAGATAAAAATAAAAAAGGTTTTTTGAGAGTAAGCAAAACAGATCCTTTATTTCTTGAGTTTGACAATAAGGACTCCTTTTTTGGTATAGGCATGAACTTAGCTTGGTTTAAAGCCGGCGGACTTCTTGATTACAAAGATTGGTTAAAAAAAATGAAAGATAATGGAGCCAATCTGACCAGAATATGGATGGCACCTTGGAGTTTAGGAATAGAGTGGGATAGTGAACTCGAAAATTATGGGGCAAGACAAAAACAAGCGTTTATGTTGGATAAAATATTGGAAATGGCAGGAGATAATGAACAATATGTCATGCTCACATTGGTTCCACATGGAGAGTTTTCTTCAATAATAAATCCAGAGTGGGAAAAGAGTCCGTACAATATAAAAAATAATGGATTATTAAAAACGCCTGAAGATTTTTTTACTAATTCTGCAGCTAAAAAAGTATTTAAAAACAAATTGCGCTATATTATCGCCAGATGGGGATTTTCGGACCGAATAATGGCATGGGAATTATTTAACGAAGTGGATTTAACAGATAATTATAAAGCTGGTCCAGTTTCTGATTGGCACTCGGAAATGTTAGACTACATGAAAGCACACGATACCTACAGACATTTGCTTACAACTTCATTTTCAAGTCAAAATAAAGATCCGGAAATATGGAACTTAAGTCAGATAGATATAATTCAGACACATATATATAATCTTCGCGACGAAGCAGAGCAGATTTATGAAGCATGTAAGAATAAAATTGATAATTATGCCAAGCCACATATAGTTAGTGAATATGGAATTGATGCTGGGAATGACTTTATTACTAATAAAGTGGATATCACTGGCATACATATGCATAATGCGATGTGGGCAGGTGCTTTTACTTTATCTATGGGTGCACCTATGCAATGGTACTGGGCTGAATATACGGATAGACTTAATCTTTACCCACTTTTTAGGCCATTACAAAAGTTTACAAAAGATATTAATTGGGACAAAGAAAGCTTTAATGATCTTCAAGAAAAAGATGTGTATTATAAAAAAACAGCTGAAGACGCAATAGGGGGAGCAGTAACTATATTTCCTGTAGATGTTTGGGGCAAAGCACAAAAAGATGATTTTGTGATCAAATCAGATGGTACTATAATCAACAAGGATTATTTTAATGCCTTCTTATTTGGTAAGTCAAAACCAGAGCTTAAAACAATACCTGTTTTATCAATGAAAAATGAAAATCCTTCCAAAATGATTATAAAATTAAATAAAGTTTCAGCTGATAATGAGTTGCGTGTTTCAATAAATAATATTCAGGTTTTATCAGTGACAGTGAATGCAGAAAGTTATGATAATAAAGAATATATGACAGAGTGGAAGATTTACCAGGCAGACATAAATACAGAATATGTAGTAGCTTTGCCTGCTGGGGACAATGAAATAATGCTTGAAAATATGGGTAGTGATTGGATAAAAATAGAATCAATACAAGTAGAAAACTTTCTAAGTGCGGCGCTTGCCCCTGTTTTTGTATCAGGCGTACAAGGCAAAAAAGCGACTTATATATGGCTTAAAAACAAGGACTATAGTTATAGGAATCCAAGTCCCCCAGCTATTCCTGAAACTTACATGAACTTAAAAGATTTTTTACCTGGAAGATATGTTATAGAGTTTTATGACACTTATGAAGGTGTGACAATAAGCAGCAAGGATTACATAGTAGATGAAGATAGCTTAAGACTTGATATACCAGAAATACAGAAAGATATAGCGGTCAGTATAAAAAGTTATAAAAAATAAATTTCTTACAACTGATAATTAACATAAGGAGTCACAATGCGTAGAGATATAATAGAATTACTTAAAGATAAAAAGACCTTAAAAGACAATGGCATGTTTATTGTAGATACAGAAAAAATACTCGGAGAAGCTATTGAGGCGGGTTTTGAAATTACTAATTTATTGTATTCTGAGCAGGGCTTAAGAGTTCTTGATAAATATGGTGATAAGACTAATCAAGGTGTTTGTGAAACCACAAAAAATAGTTTTATAGAAAGATTTGCAAATGTTAAGACCCATCAGGGTTTTATTGCAATAGTTAAATCAAAAGATAGGGAAATAATAAAATATGATGGGATAAAAGCTTTAGTGTTGCTTGATAATATACAGGACCCTTCAAATGTAGGTGCGATAATAAGAAGTGGAGCGGCATTTGGGTTTAATGACTATTTGTTGCTAAATAGTGCTGGCATATACTCTGATAAGGTAATCCGCGCATCAGCAGGTACGGTTTTCACTGTGAATTATAAGAATATTGATTTTAAACAGCTGACTGATCTTTCTAAAGAGTTTCCTTTGATTGCTACAGATGTAAAAGCTGGCGAAGATTTACACACTGCAAAACAAAAAGTTCAAAATAAATATATAATAGCACTTGGAAGTGAAGGACAAGGGCTGTCAGTTGAAGTGAAATCATTAGCACATGAGCTGGTGAAGATTAATTATACTGGAAAAGTGGAATCCTTAAATGTTTCCGCTGCTGCTGCTATAATATTTTATGAGCTGGCAAGTAAATAAAGTCAAATTACACAAGCAATCAAAAAAATAATAAGAACTATTTATTTTTTTTGTTAGTTGAAAGGTAAAATAATACATTAAAGGAGTTTTTTGTGGCACACTGGGGAACTGCGATATCTATGAGTGATACTTATACTGATATATTTGGTCAGTTTATAGATAGGTATAATGAAGGACTTGAAGTGAAGGTGATATCAGAAAAAATAATAGCTGACAATCAGGATATAATAGCTGACAGTGAAGAATGTAATAGCTTGTGGTTTGCTTTGGCAAAGGCTCAGTGGGAATGTAAGGAGCTTGATACAAAAATTTTAGAGCGAGTTAAAGTCATTATTGAGTCAGGTGCTGATATTGAATTGTGGCAATTTTTAAAAGCGGATGAAGAGGATATAAATAAACGCAAAGAAGTTCTTAAAAAATTTTTAGAAGAATTACAAACTGAAAAATATAAACCAAGAGAAAGAAAGAAGAAAAAATTGTAAAAAATTGATCTTATTTATATATACCAAATATTTCCTATATATTACTCTTTTATGCTTTATTGATTTTGGTTGTGGTATTTTCTGTTTATTCTTATACTCCTATGAAATATACTTTTTTATTTGTATTTTGCCCTTTATTAAAAGGGGGAAAACATAAATGCCATTGAAACGCTTGAGATTTACAGAGCATGGTTATACTGCTATACTTTTAATAGAAACAATAAAAATGTTGGAGGTGAGGTATGAAAAAGTTCTTGATGATTCTTGTAGCATCAATAATGTTCTTTGGAACAGCTTTTGCTTTGGATCAATACCACTCTGAACAGTTTTATACTGTCAAAATATTTAACACCTGTGGAGCAAGTGGAGTTAAGTGTTATGACTTTTATGATAAATTAGTAAAAGATGGAATATTGGCTTTTTGTATTAAAGATTCAAATGCTTGTGTTCATATGACACAGATTATGGCAGGTATGTACGAAACCGCAGCGGAAGCTAAAGTTGCAGCAGACATTATGAGCGCGGCATATAAAGTTAAATGTGTTGTGGGAGAAACTTATGACATTACAACTACTTTGTATAAAAAACAATTTTCTATTATAAATACTCCTAGCGGTATATGGCGCTGTGAAAACAGAAAATATAGTAGGGTATTTGATTATGGAAAAGGGTTTGGTGGAAGAAGCGAAAGTGTAGAAAACCCTGTATCAATATCTCCAGCAGGTAATGAAATCGTATTTTATTTTAAAGGTATGATATATAAAGAAGATTTGACAACAGAGAAAGCTATTATTTTAGTGAATAGTGGTAGGCAAGGTCTGGAACTTAAAAAATCTTCACCACAGTGGTCTTATGATGGCAAATATATTGCTTTTTTGGATAAATTAGCATTTAACAGTGGCACTTGTCTTAGGGTGGTAAATAATGAAGGTAATGAACTTAAATATCTTCACGACAACACTGGAAAAAATGAAGCTGTTATTTCGTTTAAGTGGGACCCATCAAAGGCCGTGGTTTATTTTGTAGAAGTATTTGACCAAAGACAGGTACCGATTGGTGGAAAGCTCCTTGTGGCGGGTCTAAATGGAATAGGGAAAACTTTGGTAGAGTCGGAAAATAATAGTGATGTAGACAGGCACTTTAGGATTGAAGGTAAGAAACTTATATACAGCAAAAATACATATTCGCATTTTGATCATAGCCAGTATAGCTCAGAAGAACATGACATTACTTTAAATTAAGGCTAAAAAAGTTTATCTTATTAAAATATAAAAGCCCGGCTTATGCTGGGCTTTTTTTATGTGCAAATTAGCGTGCAGCTTTTATTTGCGATATATTAAAAATAATTATTGTTCTTCTTCTTCTTGTTGTATTTCTGTTTGATTTTACAGCTTGTGATTATTAAATAATTAATTTGTTTCTAAAATATTATATTAAGGAGATTGAAATGTCAAAGAAAGCTATTCTCATTGGAATATTTATTGTTATTTTGTTTATAGCATCTTGTGATTCGAGACAAAGAAAACTAGACGCCCAGCAGAATATCTTTATTTATAAATGTGATCTAAATATTTCTTTTATAGCTTCTTTTGATAAAACAAGTGATGAATTTACCATTTCTGGTTTTGGCGGAACGAGAGTACTTAAGCATTTGCTTTCAGGTTCAGGGGCAAGATATGGGAACAGCGAAATGATTTACTGGTCAAAAGGCGACAAGGCGACAGTTGAGTATAAAGGAAAAATATATTTTTGTTCGACAAAAAATAATAAATTTTAAAAAAAATATATTAATGGAAATTTTGTACACATAAAAGTGATAATTTTTTTTAGGTAGTCTCGTAGCCTCCAATCTCTGCACAAAGATAACTTTCTTGTCTTAAACTAAAATTAACTAAAAAAACTTAATTTAAAATCATAATAGCGTTATTTTACTTAGTTAGGTTTCGCGTACTCTACAAAACCCCATATAAATAAGCCGTATAATTTGTATTTATATGTGGAAAATAGTAAAAATATATTGACAGTGGGAGACCTGGGGCGTAAAATGTAGAAAAGTGGGATAAAGTGGCAGATTAGGGGATGAGTAGGGATAGATAGTATAGGTTATATATATATTTTTATTAAAATATTAGGAGAGACAAATGGTTATTAAAACAGGTTTTGTAGGTAGGTATCAGCATAATCTTGACGAGAAAAACAGGGTTTCGCTTCCTGCGAAGATAAAGAAATATATTGAGGAAGTGGCTGCCTCTCCAGAGTTTGGCGAAAGAATTATGCTCACAAAAGGACCAGACAATTGCATAGAAGGTTTCATGGTAAGTGATTGGCAGATGATGGCTGAAAAAGTAAAAATTAATATGAGCTTTAAAAGAAATCAAGAGGATGAAGAATTAGAAGAGATAGCTATGAATGCGGATCAGGTTACTATAGATAAGAGCGGCAGGATAATGATTAATGCTGAACTTAAAAAACATGCAGGTCTTGGCAAAAATGCAGTTTTTGTTGGTGCAATTGATAGGTTTCGTATATGGAATCCAGAGAAGCTTGCTGAAAAATACAAAGGGAGGTAAGGCATGGGACTAACTGCGGAGAGCAAAAAAGTTGTAGTTTTAATATTGAAAGGTAATATTGATATAGAAGACATGCTGGCTCTTAAAGGTATTGTAAGCACTTTTATTGAAAAATCCAATTTTTATTTTATCTTTGATTTCACCGGAGTAAATCATGTTAATGTTTCGGGTATTGAATATATAAACGAACGCAAGGAACGCGCACGCACTATGGGTGGAGATATAAAAATAATAGGTGCTTCTGATTATGTGAAGAACCTGTTCTTATATGCTGGTTACTGGGGTGAGTTTGATTTTTTTGTAACTGAAGAAGAAGCCGTAAGGTCATTTGAACACTTGATATGAGCTTTGAACATAAAAGTGTGCTTTTAAAAGAAACACTTGCACTTTTAAATGCAGATACTAAAAACGGTATATATGTGGACGCTACTCTGGGTTTAGGCGGACACACAGCAGAAATTCTTAAAGGACTTGGACCGCTCGGAAAACTTATAGGAATTGATTGTGACCAAAGAAACTTAGATCAAGCAAAGGCGTTTATCAAGACCCTCCCAAACCACGAGCAGTTTATTTCGGTTAAGGGAAATTTCAGGGATATTGATAGTATCCTTGAGACCTTAGGAATCTCTGAAATTGACGGAATAATATATGACTTAGGCGTATCAAGTGCTCATTTTGATGATGCACAGCGAGGGTTTAGTTTTTCAAAAGAAGCTCCACTTGATATGCGTTTAGATACTGAAAGTCCTTTGACAGCAGCAGATGTAGTAAACACTTACAGGGCAGCTGATTTGGAGAGAGTGATAAGAGAATACGGAGAAGAATATAAATACAAGAAGATTGCGGACTATATAATAAAAAATAGACCGATAAAGACTACGACACAGTTAGCAGAAATAATAGCAAATGCGAAGCGTGGTATGAATGAGAAGATAAACCCAGCAACAAAGGTTTTTCAGGCGATTAGGGTTGAAGTAAATGACGAACTGGGCGCCTTAAAAATCTCGCTGGAGAAGGCTCTTCAGTTATTGAAACCAGGCGGTCGGCTGGTAGTGATAGCTTTTCATTCTTTAGAAGATAGGATAGTAAAGAGGTTTTTGGCAGCTGAAAGTATGGACTGTATTTGCGAGAACAAAAGAGAAATGTGCACATGCAAGCACAAGCATTCTATAAAGCTACTTACAAAGAAAGCGATAATGCCGCAAGAAGAAGAAACAGTTTTGAACCCGAGGGCCAGAAGCGCTAAGTTGAGGGCGGTTGAAAAAATCTAAGGAGAAGTAAATTTGGCTAATAGCAGAAGGTTAATGTTTCTAAGAATTATGAATCCAGTGAATAGTGCCGCAGGATATCACAAGTTTGATGGTATTGTTCCTAAAATGGCAATAATATTTGTGACACTTTTAATAAGTCTTTGGTTTTCCAATCAGACCAGTGTGAAACTTAATTCAGAAATAAGGGAATTAGAACAAACAAGAGATATGGAAAAAATCAGGTCAAAGAAGCTGGAAATAAATATGATTTCTATGATATCGGGCGAGAAGCTCACTGAAGCTGCGATAAAAAGATATGGTTTCAAACAACCTTCAAGTGGTCAGGTAGTAGTGGTACAGCGTGAACACAGCTTTCTTGGGGCGAAGTTCTAAGAGCTTGAGTAGAAGTAGCAAGGCAACTTTAATATAAAAAAATGATAGAGCAAAATGGAGGCCTTTAGAAATGAATGATGGGAAGGACATAAACAAGCGCATAGAAGCAGTTTACTTTATTATTATCGCAGTCCTTGTCATTTTTGTTTTGAGACTGATATTCATGCAAGTCATACAATATTCATTTTATAAAAGACACGCAGAAAGGCAACAATTAGAAACCATAAAACAACAGATTGGCAGAGGCACAATATATACTTCTGATAATAAAAAAATTGCTGTATCTGTAAAGACCTTTGCGGTAAGTGCCAACCCGAAAAAAATTAAAAATATGACAGAAATTGCGGACTATTTGTCCAAACAACTTGGTCTTTCTAAACATACAATAATCAGCAAGCTCTCATTGAAAAAAAAGTTTGTGTATCTTGCGAGAAAAGTTGATTCCGAAAAAGCTGCAGCAATAATTGCACGAAATTTTACTGGAATCTATATGGAGCCAGAAGAGAAAAGATATTATCCACTACATGAAACAGGTGCAAACTTAGTCGGCTTTACAGGACTTGACAATACAGGGCTTGAAGGCATAGAAGAATCTTTTGAAAAATATTTGTGTGGAAAAAGAGGTTCTATGGTAATAAGAAAAGATGCAAAAGGACAGCCTATAATTACTGATGTGGTAAGCGTAAAAAAAGGTGAAGTAGGGGCTGATTTGTATTTAACCATAGATTCAAATATACAATATTATGCACAGCAAGAATTGAAAACTGCAGTGGAAAAATATAAGGCTAAGACAGGAATGATTGTTTCCATGAATCCAAATACGGGTGCAATATATGCTATGGCAAATTATCCATATTTTGATCCAAATAATTTTGATAAATATGCACCAGAAATTAGAAAGAACAGGGTAGTCACGGATGTATTTGAGCCAGGTTCTACATTTAAAATATTTACTATGTCGGCGATTTTAAAAGACAGGCCGTCGGTGTATACAGAGAAAGTCCATTGTGGGGACGGGAAAATGGTATTTTTTGATAGGACTGTTCATGATCATGAAAAACATGGTTGGCTCACAGTTCCTGAAGTAATTAAATATTCTTCGAATATTGGAATAGTAGAGCTTGCCTTGAAAGTAAAACCAGAAAAATTATATGATGAGTATCAAAGTTATGGTTTCGGAAAACCTACTGGCGCAGACTTACCTGGAGAAGTGGGGGGGATACTTAAACCTTATGAAAAATGGAACAACTCTACTTTGAGTTCCATTCCATACGGGCAGGAAGTGGCTGTAACTGCGATGCAGTTATTGCGTGCCTATGCAGCTTTAGCTAATGGCGGACATTTGGTGAGTCCTTATGTTGTTGAAAAGATAAAAAAGAACGGGAATACGATATATGAAAATAAAACAATAAGCGGCGATAAAATAGTCAATATTGAAACCAGACAAAAGTTATTAACTATGTTGAAAATGGTTACTGAAAAAGGTGGTACAGGAACAAAAGCAGCTATTATGGGATATGATGTAGCAGGAAAAACTGGTACAGCACAGAAACATAATCCAAAAGGGAAAGGTTATCTGCCTGGAAAATATGTATGTTCCTTCATAGGGTTTTTTCCTGCTAACAAACCAGAGGTAGTGACTTTAGTCATAGTGGATGAACCTAAAGAAATATGGGCTTTTGGTGGAGATGTAGCAGCTCCTGCTTTTAAAAATCTTTCTAACACTATGATTTCTTCTATGCATATACTGTCAGATAGCACACAGGAAAAAATACAGGAAGCCGATAAAACAGAAAAACAAATAATTTCAAAATTGCCAGATTTTTATATGAAGCAGTTCGTTGAGGCAAAAAAATATTTAGCTGACAATGACATAAAATATGAACGCATAGGATTTGGCAAGGTAGTAATAAAACAAAAACCTGAACCGAAAAAAACAGTACAGCCAAGTGATGTGGTCTCGGTATATCTTGGGGATGTAGATAATAATAAGGCAATCAAAATATATATGCCAGATGTCAAAGGCTATTCCATACGCAAGGCCATTGAAGTGCTTACTATTTATGGTTTGAAAGCAACTTGTACTGGAAGCGGTTTGGCAGTAGCTCAAGAGCCAAAACCAGGAGTACTCTTGACAACTGGAACTGAATGCAAAATAAACTTTGCAATAAAAGCTGGCTCAATGTGAGAAATATCAAATTAGGAGCTTTATTGTCAGGGCTTAAAAATTATAAGGTGTTATCAGGAAATATGAATGTACAAATTAAGGGTGTAGCAGAATCTGCAGCACTTTTAAAAAAAGGGGAAGTGTTTATTTGTGTAAAAGGGTTAAGCAATGATGGGCATAAATATGTAGGGCAGGCTATAAAAAATGGAGCCGCAGTAATCATAGTCGAACAACCTGTGAAAGCAAATAAAGAAGTTACTATCATACAGGTTGAAGATTCAAAAAAAGTAATGCAGGAAATCACACATAAGTTTTATGCACAGGCGAAAGCTAAAGTAAGGATTTATGGGATTACTGGGACTAAAGGCAAGACCACGGTTTCATATATAGTAGAAGCACTTTTAAAAGAAAAGACAGGTAGGGATTGTGCAGTAATCGGAACCATAGGATTTAAAATAGGAAATAAAGTATACAAAGCAGACAATACAACACCTTCAAATATAAAAATACATAGATTGATTGCAGAAGCTGTGCAAAAAGGTATAAAGCATATTATTATAGAGGCATCTTCCCATGCTTTGGATCAGGAAAGACTTAGCCATATAGATTTTGACGCAACAGTTATGACCAATATCACCAGAGATCACTTTGATTATCACAAAAACTTTAAAAATTATTTGAATGCTAAGTTAAAAATTGTGAAAGTAAATCTAAAACAAAATGGAAGATTGGTTGTAAATACAGATTCAAAAGGTGCAGCTGAGTTTATCAAAGCAGGAAAAGCTAAAAAAGCAAAAATAGTGACTTATTCGTGGAAAAATAAAACAGATATGAAATTAAAGTTTTATGACATAGATATAAAGGGCATGGATTTTGAACTTGAAGCTTATGGAAAGAAAGTAATCTTTCATAGCAGCTTAGTGGGAGAACATAATATATATAATATTATGGCTGCTTTGGGTTTAGTGAGTGGCGAAGTGGATTTTAAAACTGCTATAAAGGTGATAAACAAATTCAAGACCGTAAAAGGCAGATTGGAAAAAGCATATTCGGGTAAGTTTACAGTTCTTGTGGATTTTGCACATACACCTGATTCAATTGAAAAAATTTTACAGACCTTAAATAAAATAAAGAAAACCAGGATAATAATACTTTTTGGAGCAGGCGGAGACAGAGATAAAGGGAAAAGACCACTTATGGGCAAGATAGCAGCTGCCTTATCTGATGTGGTTATACTGACTTCTGATAATCCAAGAACTGAAAATCCAGATGATATCATAAAAGAAATAATGACAGGCATGAAGGACAAAAGCAACATAGTGGTGAAGGAAAATCGGACTACTGCGATTAGATATGCAGTTAAAATAGCAAAAAAAGACGACATAATATTATTGGCTGGTAAAGGGCACGAACAATATCAAGTTATAGGGACTAAAAAAATAGCATTTGATGATAAGGCAGTGGCATTAAAAGCCATAAAGGATTTAAGATGAAGCTTATGCTTAGTGAAGTCAATAAACTATTTGGTAATAAAGGTGTTATTTTGGATAAAAAAGTTATGACAATAACAGCAGATTCAAGAAAAGTGAAAAAAGGAGATTTGTTTTTTGCTTTGATAGCAGACAATGATGGCCATGAATTTGTTTCAGACGCAATAAAGGCTGGTGCCATAGGTGCTGTGGTACAAAAAGAAATACCTGGAGTAAAGAGTGACATGTTAATAAAGGTTAAAGATACAAAAGACGCTCTTCTGAAGTTGGCATCATATTATTTTGAAAAGTTTAATAAAATAAAAGTGGTGGCTGTGACAGGTAGTAATGGTAAGACGACAACAAAAGAACTACTATCATGCCTTTTGAACAAAAAGTATATAGTTCATAAAAGTGAGAAAAGTTTTAATAACTACCTTGGCTTGCCGCTTACTATATTTGGTTTAAACAACAAGCATGAAGTACTGGTACTTGAAATAGGAATGAACCATTTAGGAGAGATAAAAAAACTCGCAACAGCCGTTAGTGTGGATGTGGCAATAATAACTAATATAGGAAGAGCGCACATAGGGAACTTTGAAGATAAAGAAATGGGAATAGCCCAAGCAAAAGCTGAAATTATGGAAGCTGTTAAAAAAAGTTGCACAGTAATACTTAACCAAGAAGATAAGTTTAATGAGTTTTTAATAAAAAAAGCCGCGGTAAGAAAATTAAAAGTATTAACATTTGGAACGGGTAGTAAAGCAAATACTAAAATTGAGAGTTATGAAATAAAAGAAAGAGGTTGTGAGTTTAAATTGAACACTGTGAATGGAAATATAAAAATGAAATTAAAAGGTCTTCATAATATATATAATGCATCAGCAGCTATTACTGCTGCTAAGTTGCTTGGCGTAAGTGACGCACAGATAAAAAACGCCCTTTTGAAGTTTAATATGAAGGGGTTTATGAGGTTTGAAGAAGTGAAGTTGAAAAACGGAATTACGATTATAAATGATTGTTATAATGCGAATCCAGATTCTTTTGCGGCTTCTATAGAAACACTTAAAAAAACAGGATATAAGAAATTAGTTGTGCTGATGGGCGAAATGCTTGAATTAGGGCCTTTGGCACCAAAATTACATAGAGAAGTAGGAGTTATGTTTTCCAAACTTGGCATTAGAAAGTTTTTTATATACGGCGAAAATGCCGACAAGGTTGAACAAGGTTACGGAAAAGGGGCTCATACATACTTGGACAGGAGTGCTTTAACAAAAGACCTGAAATCATATGTGAAATCAGGAGATGTTATTTTTGTTAAGGGGTCCAGAGGTAATAAACTTGAGGAAATTATAAGTAGCTTAAATTAAGAGTATAAAATTTATTATTTAACGGAGGCATGAATGTTCTATCATTTGATTTATCCGCTACATATTTATGTTTCGTTCTTAAATGTATTTAGGTATATAACTGTAAGAGCGGCTTTTGCTGCTATTACTGCATTTGTGATAAGCTTGCTTATAGGTAAAGCAGTGATTGCTTTGTTAAAAAGATTGTCGATCGTGCAGGTAATACGCGAAGAAGGACCGCAGGAACATTTGAAGAAAAAAGGAACACCCACTATGGGCGGTTTTATTATGCTTATTTCCTTTTTGGGTTCTATGTTGTTATGGGGTAGGTTTGATAACAATTACACATATATAGTTTTGTTTGCCACTGTGTGGTTTGCTTTTATAGGATTTCTTGATGATTATCTTAAAATGAAGGTAGGCACAAAAGGCCTATCTGCTATATGGAAATTGTTATTGCAGCTTGTAGGGGCTGGAGTTATTTTAGTTATGTATTTGAATTTTACAGAAAGTACTTTTCAGTTTACTACTTTTTTAAATATTCCTTTTGTGAAAAACCCGATAAATTTACCAGTTTGGTTATATTCTATATTTATCATGCTTATTATTGCTGGTTGGTCCAATGCTGTCAATTTTACAGATGGTATGGATGGCTTGGCTTCAGGGCTTTCTCTTTTTGTTTTTGCTACATTCGTTGTCATGTCATACATTATTGGTAATATAAAAATGAGTGATTATCTTTTTATTATGCATGTGGCAAAAGCGGCTGAGGTTACAGTAATTTGTGCTGCTTTTACAGGTGCTATACTTGGATTTTTGTGGTTTAACACTTATCCTGCTGAAGTGTTTATGGGGGACATAGGCGCACTTATGTTAGGTGGGGTGATAGGTACTATAGCGGTCTTAATAAAACAGGAACTGCTTCTGTTGATTGTAGGAGTTATATTTGTAGCAGAGGTAGCCTCGGTTATATTGCAGGTGGGTTCGTTTAAACTGACTGGTAAAAGAATATTTAAAATGGCTCCATTGCATCACCATTTTCAGTTAAAGGGAACAGCGGAACCAAAATTAATAATTAGATTTTGGATAGCGGCTTTGATAGTGCTTTTATTTACTTTAAGCACACTTAAGTTGAGGTGAAAAATGATAGGTCTTGAAGGAAAAATAATATTAATTTTAGGAGCTGGTAAGAGTGGCATTTCAGCCGCACAGTTTCTATTAACACAAAAGGTGAAAAAAATAATCTTAAGTGATATTAAGACCAGAGCTAAGTTTTCTCAAGAAGCGCTTGAACTGGAAAAAAATGGAGTAGTGCTGGAAACAGATGGACACAAAGATGTGTCTTTCACTGAAGCCGATATAATAATAGTAAGCCCAGGAGTACCAGTTCAACCAAAATGGTTAGAAGTAGTTGAAAGAACTAAAAAGTTACTTATTGGAGATGTGGAGTTTGCGTTTCAGTTTACTAAGGCAAAAATAATTGCAATAACTGGGACTAATGGAAAGACAACGGTTACAACTCTGATATATGAAATGTTTAAAGCCCAGCTTGGAGATAAGGTAGAACTCGCAGGAAATATCGGAATACCTTTTTGTGACATGTTAAAGAATAATAGCAATCCAGAGTATGTAGTGTTGGAGCTTTCGAGCTTTCAGCTTGAAACAATAAAGGACTTTAAACCATTTATTTCTATGATTCTAAATGTAACTGAAGATCACTTAGACAGATATCCAAATATGCAGGAATACGCTATGGCTAAGGCAAATATCTTCAGAAATCAGACAGAGGCCGATTATCTCATACTAAATGCAGATGATAAGTTTACGGATATCATGGGACCTATGGGCAGACCTGCGAAGATATATTTCTCGGCCTATAATGAGCTGGAGAATGGATATTATTATAAGGATGGAAGCTTTATTGATAATGCAAATGGTACTAAAAAAGAATTTTTTAAGTCTGCTGATATGAAACTGTTGGGTAGACATAATTTTGAAAATGTTTTGGCGTGTTTAATAACTGCGAAGCTTGCCAAGCTGGATATGGTAAAGGCCATAGCTACTATAAAGAGTTTCAAAGGACTGCATCACAGAATAGAATTTGTTAGTGAATTCAATGGAGTGAAATACTACGATGATTCAAAAGGCACAAATGTGGATGCTGTGTTGAAGGCAGTTGCTACATTTACTGAAAATATGGTTTTAATACTTGGTGGTAGAGAAAAAAATACAGATTTGTCACCTTTATACAATAAGCTTCCTGTTAATGTGAAAGTGATTGTTGCTATAGGCGAGAACAAAGAAAAAATTAAAAATATGTTTTCATCAAAAGTTGAAGTTTTACTGGCTGAATCTATGGAGGACGCAGTAGATAAAAGTGTAAAGGTACAAGATGTTAAAGTCGTACTGCTCTCACCTGCCTGTGCGAGTTTTGATATGTTTAAAAGTTATGCCCACAGGGGAGATGAGTTTAAAAAGTATGTTTTAAAGGCGGGACAAAAATGAAACAAACTGCTTCAGGAGAAAGAATGGATTACACGCTTTTAATTACCTGTGTAGGACTGACATTATTTGGAATACTTATGGTGTATTCAGCCAGCCCAGTTGCAGCATATGGTAAATACGGAGATAGTGCGTTTTTTGTTAAGAAACAAATTGTATGGGCAGTTTTAGCTCTTATTGCAGGATTTGTTTTTTATAAGAGAAAAACTGTAGATATAAAAAAAATGATGATGCCAGGACTTGTGACTTCAATAATTCTCTTATTTGCCGTGCATATTCCACATTTAGGTCACAAGGTAGGTGGTGCTACCAGATGGTTTAATTTGGGTCCATTATCTTTTCAACCATTTGAACTTGTAAAGATTTTTTATGTAATATATCTGGCTGAAATATTTTCGACAGAATCTTTTACCGTATTAAAAAGATTTATAAGGACAGCCATGGTGACAGGAATAATAATTTTAGGGCTAATTTTTCAAAAGGATTTGGGAGCGGTAATGATAATAGTTTCAATATATTTGGCTATCCTTATTATTGTGGGTTCTTATGGAAAAATGCTTATTGGTTTATTGCCAGTGTTAGTAATGCTCGTAGTGGCTTTAATAAAGTTTGAACCATTTAGATTAAAAAGATTTATGGCGTTTTTGGATCCGTGGAAAGATCCATTAGGTAGTGGATATCAGTCAATTCAGTCATTTATTGCTGTGGGTTCAGGTGGTATTTTTGGTGTAGGTTTTTCAAATAGCCAGCAGAAGTTTTTATTTTTGCCAACACCACACACTGATTATATATTTTCAGTTGTAGCAGAAGAGCTTGGTTTAATAGGCTCAGTAATTTTATTATCTGGATTCTTTATGGTTTTATCTCGCGGTGTATTTATTGCTATAAATGTTCAGGATAAATTCAATAAGTTTTTAGCATTGGGTTTGACGCTTATAATAATAACTCAGGTTTGTATGAATGTAGCTGTTTCGATAGGACTTATGCCGACAAAAGGTACTACGCTTCCATTTATTAGTTATGGTGGTTCTTCATTAATGGTGGCTTGTGTTGCTATGGGAATGCTTTTATCAGTTTCAAAATTAGCATACGGGAGAGGTAAATGAAAGTAATATTTGCTTGTGGTGGAACCGGTGGTCATATATATCCGGCAATTGCCATGGCAGAAGAACTATTAAAACAGGATAAAAAAGCAAGTATACTTTTTGTAGGTAGTATAAAAGGTATGGAAAAGGAAATAGTAACAAAGAGAGGCTTTGATTTTGTGGGTGTTAATGTTAGACCTTATATCAGAAAGTTTACTTTTAAAAATATAATAAACTCATATTTTGTGATTAAGTCGTTCTTTGAAGCGGCTTCTATAATAAAAGAAGTAAAACCTGATATTGTGATTGGCACTGGTGGCTTTGCTTCATATCCAGCGGTTTTTATGGCTGCTATAGCTGGTAAAAAGACGCTCATACATGAGCCTAATGTGGTTCCAGGTTTTGCTAATAAAATATTGTCATATTTTGTGACGCATATAACGGCTGGGTTTGAAGAAACTGTAAAATATTTTCCAGTTGGAAAAGTTACAGTTACAGGAAATCCATTAAGAGAAAGTCTTTTAAAGAATAGAAGAAAAGAAGGTTTAAAGAAATTTAAGCTTAAAAGCGGACATAAAACAGTGCTTATAATGCCTGGTTCAAGAGCTGCTAAAAGCATAAATCGTGTATTTGGTGAAGTTCTGCCGCGTGCGGCAGTTGAACTAAAGGGAGTACAGTTTATATGGATGACAGGCAGTGATGAGTATGAGACGGCAGTGAAAATAGCGTCACAAAATAAAAAGGTAACTTGTTGTGTGCTTAGATTTATTGATGATGCAGGATTGGCATATTCTGCGGCAGATGTAGGAATACTTAGGGCAGGTGCAGGAACGTTAACGGAGCTTGAAGCGGTGGGTTTACCTTCGCTTATAGTGCCTTACCCTTATGCTACTGGAAACCATCAGGAAAAAAATGCAGCAGCGCTTAAAGACAGAGGCGCGGCCATTGTTATAAAAGACAAAGAGCTGAATGCGGATGTATTTATACAAGCGGTGAAAAAACTTTTGGATAGCAAAACAGGATTATCTATGAAAAAGGAATTGAAAAAAATGTACTGTGGGCACAGCGCTGAAAATATAATTAAAATAGCAAGACGCAAGAACGGTTGATTGTAAAACCGCATAATTAATACAGGAGATGAAGCATGTTGATAGAAACTAAGAATCTGCATTTCATTGGCATTGGCGGTTCAGGAATGAACGGCTTGGCTGAGATATTTATTACCTTAGGATATAAAGTGACTGGTTCTGATATGAAAGAATCAGAAAACACTTTGCGTATTAAGAGCATAGGCGGAAAAGTGTTTATAGGGCATGATGCTAAAAATGTAAAGGGCGCTGATATTGCCATATACTCAAATGCTGTTTCAGAAACAAACCCTGAAATTGTTAAGGCAAGAAAAATGAAAATTCCAGTAATTCCAAGGGCTGTTATGCTTGATGAAGTTTTAAGGTTAAAGTATGGCATAGCCATAGCAGGGTCGCATGGAAAGACCACTACGACTTCTATGCTGGCCACTATATTTATGGAAGCAAAGCTTGATCCTACTTATATAGTCGGCGGAGTGGTGAAAACAGGAGGAGTCCACGCCAGAGCAGGCAAGGGTAGATATGTGATAGCAGAGGCCTGCGAAGCTTTTGGTTCGTTCTTGCACCTAAATCCAGTAATAGTGGGTGTGACTAATATAGATAATGACCACATGGATTATTATAAAAAAATGGATGCTTTAAAAGAGGCTTTTGTTAATTTTATCAATAAGGTACCGTTTTACGGAGTGGCATATTTGAATGGTGACGATGAAAACATAAAGTCAATTAAAGATGAAATATTTGTAAGGTCAGTTTATTTTGGTTTTAATAAAACAAATGATATATACGCATATAATGTTCATTTTAAGGGCTTTAAACAGCGTTTTTCTGTGATTTACCGTGGAAAAAAGCTTGGAGTTTTTGAACTAAATATACCAGGCAAACATAATGTACAGAACTCTCTTATGGCTATTGCGATTTCGGTAGATACAGGAATTAAAACAGCGGTAATTAAAAAAGGATTAGAAAAATTTAAAAATGTAAAAAGGCGTTTTAATATATTTAAAATGAAAAACTTTACTTTGATAGATGATTACGCTCATCACCCAGTTGAAGTTATGAAGGTATTAGAAACTGGTAAAGAAATGTCAAAAGGAAGGGTGATTGCGATATTTCAACCGCATCTTTTTTCGCGGACAAAGCTCTTATTTAAAGAATTTGCTAAATCTTTAGCAGTTGCAGATATAGTAATCGTGGACAAGATATATCCAGCGAGGGAAGCACCGATTGTGGGTGTGACATCCGCTATGATTACAGATGAAATGAAAGAGAATAATTTTAAGAATGCTTATTATGAAACAGAGTGGGGAGCCATATCAGAGAGATTACGCAAGATAGTAAAAAAAGGCGATATGGTACTTTTGATGGGTGCTGGGAATATATATGAATTAAGAAGCGAGATTGAAAAGTGGGCAAAGTAAAAACTTTTTACGCGGAATTAAAAGAAGCAAACATAGAATATTATAGGAATTTTAGCATTAAGGAAAAGACAAGTTTTAATATAGGTGGAAGGGTAGATTGTTATTTGACAGTTAAGAATATAGAGGAGTTAAAAAAAGTGGTCTTAGCAGCCCACAAATGGAAAAAAGAAATATTTATTATGGGGAATCTTTCTAATGTACTGATTTCAGATAAAAAAATAAAGAAGATATTTGTGGAGTTAAAAGGTGAATTTGAAGAAATGCTTTCTAAAAGCAAAACAAGTGTTTACGCTGGGGCTGGAATCAAAATCAGTGCAATGCTTGGCTGGCTTATGAAGCATTCTTTGGGCGGGCTGGAGTTTATGGCTGGAATACCTGGCAAGCTCGGTGGGGCAGTTTATATGAACGCAGGTGCTTGGGGCAAAGGAATAGGTGCTCACATAAATAAAGTGTATTTTATGGATAAAAAAGGAAATTATAAAATTATAGAAAACAGAAAAAAAATATTTTCATACAGACACTCAATATTTCAGAAAAATGGCTTTATAATAACTGGAGTTGAGCTTGAACTTAAAACAAAGGCAGTTGCAAAAATAAAAAAAGAAATGGCGGATTTGATAAAGATAAGACATTCAAAACATCCGTGGAACGCTTATAGTGCTGGGAGCTTTTTTAAGAATAGCAGTAAGTACACAGCTGGAAAGCTTATTGAAGAGGCTGGTTTAAAAGGCAAAAGTATTGGAAATGCTGAAGTTTCAGAAATGCATGCAAACTTCCTTATAAATAAGGGCAATGCTAAGTATTCTGAAATGCTAAAGCTGGTAAAATTGATAAAAAATACAGTTTATAAGAAGTTTAAAATAAGACTTAAAGAAGAAGTGAAGTATATAAAGTAAGAAAGACAAAAGGAGAAACGGAAAATGGCGAAGAAAGTTACGAAAAAGCTACGCATAGGAGTTATTATGGGCGGCTTGTCGTCAGAAAGAGAAATATCACTTAAATCTGGCGAAGCTATAGTAAAAGAACTTAAAGCTCGTGGCGAGAATGTTGTGGCCATAGATCTTAATAGCCGCAGCATTGATAAAATAGTGAAGGCCAAGATAGATGCCGCATTTATAGCACTTCACGGCACATATGGTGAAGATGGTGCCATACAGGGAATACTTGAATTTTTGAAAATTCCATACACTGGTAGCGGCATAATGGCTTCGGCTGTAGGCATGAATAAAATAATGACAAAGAAAATAATAACTTTTTATGGTTTAGCTACAGCTGCGTGGCAGGTTTTAGATAAAAAGGAAGAACTCAAGCAGCTTGAACTAAAGTTTCCAGTGGTATTCAAGCCAGAAGCTGAGGGCTCGTCGGTGGGTGTGTATATAGTGAAAAATAAAAAAGAAGCAGAGAAGCTATTTAGCAAGACAAGAAAATACGGAAGAGTTCTGGTGGAAGAATATATAAAAGGAACTGAAATATCAGTGCCTGTATTCTTGGATAAAACACTTCCTATTATAGAGATAGTTCCTGCTAATGAGTTTTATGATTATGAGTCAAAGTACACGGCTGGTATGTCGGAACATATAATCCCAGCAAGGTTAACTGCGGCTGAAACCAAGCTTGCTGAAAAAACCGCGCTTATGGTTCATAGAGCATTAGAATGCAGAGATTATTCAAGAGTGGATATGATAGTCAGAAAAGGAGTTGCGTTCGTGATAGAAGTTAATACGCATCCAGGTATGACTTCGCTGAGCTTGGTTCCAGATTCTGCCAAAAAAGCAGGATTAAGTTTTTACGAATTGATAATGACTCTTATAAATAAAGCAATGGAGAGAAAAGCATGAAAAGTTTTGGAAAACGATATGTAACTAAGAACTCAAGGACAGCTGTTATATCACCTAATTTAAAATATTTGCCGGTCATTATAAAAAGAATTGTAATAGGTGCTGTTCTTATTGGACTTTTTGGGTTTAGTGTAAACTTACTCGTGAAAAGTATAGTTTCAAAGTTAACGGCTGTAAAAAAATCAATACCTGTGAAATGGGCAATAAAATTACCGAACTTATCACTTTTTTCAGAGGATAAATATCTCATAGAAGGTGCCACTAATTATATAGTGAGTTCCAGTGGAAAGGTAAATCCAGCTGGAATAAGTAAGAATGATAAATATATAGTAAGGTTGATAGGAGTAGAGGTTAATGAACAAAGGGAAGAATATTTGAAAGCTTTAAAGCAGGCATTGAATATTGATAAAAAATATCTAACAGATGTTTCGGATGTAAATATGGCTAATCTAAAAAATATCATAATGGTAACTACGGATGGAGCTACAATAAGTTTTGGAGATTCAATTACTAATGAAAAAATGGAAAATTATCGTATAGCAGCATTTAAATTGAAAGAGTTAGGTAAGGGCTTTAATGCCATGAACCTGACATATCAGGATATGGCAATAATTAAATAAAAGGAGAATCAAAGATGCAACAAAACAGTGGAAGTTTAATCGCGGCTGTTGACATTGGCACGACGAAGGTTTGTACAGTTATCGCTGAAATTAATGATCAGGAAATTAATGTAATAGGTTTTGGTTGGCAGGACAATAGCGGTGTTTCAAAAGGTTCAATAAATAATATCGCTGAAACAACTGAGGCAGTTAAAAAATCTGTGCAAGCGGCAGAAGAAATGGCTCAAGCGAAAATTGATATGCTCCTTGCCTCGATTTCCGGAAAACATATAGCTGGGGCAAAAGGTCGTGGCGGCATCACCCTTTCAAGTCAAAAACAGAAGGAAATTACTGAAGAGGATAAGCGTAAGGCTATGGAAGATTCAATTTCACATAAAACCTCAATGGAAAGAGAAGAGCTTCATATGGTTGCTGTGCAGTATATAGTAGATGGACAAGACGAGATAAGTGATCCGCTTGGAATGACAGGTGTGAAGCTTGATGTGGAAACTTACAGAATAACAGGTTTGACTGCAGCCATAGACAATGTGAAAAAAGTTGTAGAACGAGCAGGATATGAATGCAAAAATATTATTCTTCAGGGTTTAGCTTCGGCACATTCTGTTTTGTATCCTGATGAAAAGGATTTAGGAATTCTGCTAATTGACATAGGCGGAGGGACAACCGATATATCACTGTTTTACAAAAAGACTCTAAGATTTGTGCGTGTTATTCCAATTGGTGGGCAGTTTATTACAAATGATATTGTACAAGGGCTTAAAACATCAAAATCAATTGCAGAAGATTTAAAGAAAAAATATGGCCTTGTAGAAAGTGATAGCGTGAACTTTGTAGATTCATTTGGTTTATCTGCTCCAGCACCGGACGAATATATAGAAGTTCCAGAAATGGGAAGTGCTAAAATTGAAAAAATAGAAAGAAAAGAACTTATAAAAATAATAAAGGTGAGAGTTCAAGAATTAATTGATTTTGTTCAGGAAGAACTGATAAAAGAAGGCATAGATCCATCTATGTATGTGGGAGGAGTCGTGTTAACTGGTGGCACCTCACAATTAAAAGGAATAGATGCGCTCTTTAAAGAAAAAATGAATTTAAGAGTGCGTGTAGGAAAACCAATTGAGGACAAAATTATAGGCAGGTATGATGCGGTAAGTACTCCGGCATGGGCAACTGTCATAGGTTTGATAGAGTATTATGTCAGGGAACAAAATAATGAAACAGAATTACTGCCGAGTAATAAGAAAAAAGGTAAAGGTCTATGGGCTTGGATACAAAAAAATATTTTAGATAAAATATAAGGGAGGTTACACATGAACACAGAAGATGGAAAGTTGAAGTTTGAGTATGCGGAACCAGAACAAGAAAAAGCAAATGGCATTAAGATCAAAGTAATAGGTGTGGGTGGTTGCGGTTGCAATATCATTAATGACATGGCAGACTTCGATTTAAAGGCTGCAGATTTAATCGCTGTAAATACGGACCTGCAGTCAATGAAGCTCACCAATGTAGAGAACAAGATACAGATAGGAAAATTAATTACGAGAGGCGGCGGAGCAGGAAGTAATGCTGAAAAAGGTGCGGCCGCAGCAGAAGAGGATAGAGAAACACTGGAAAATGCACTGCGTGGGACAGATATGTTGTTTATCACTTGTGGTTTAGGTGGTGGCACAGGTTCAGGTGCGGCACCAGTTATTGCTGATATTGCAAGAAGCTTAGACATACTTACAGTGGCTGTTATAATTACGCCTTTTAAAGTGGAACTTAGAAATTCAGGAAAGAAAAAAAGAGTTGAGGATGCTACTGCTAAATTGAGAGATAAAGTACACTCAGTAATCACGATATCAAATGAAAAAATGAATGAGGTATGTGAAAAAGGAATGTCAATTCCAGACGCATACAAAGAAGTTAATCGGGCTTTGATAGAAACAGTAAATGGTATAGTAAATATGATTGTGATTACTGGTATGCAAAACATAGATTTTGAAGATGTTAAAACGGCTTTGAAACAAAAAGGTGATACTTTCTTAGGTATTGGTAGAGCGAGCGGGACAGACAGATCCAAAAAAGCTCTTGAGTTAGCACTTAATAATAAATATATTGGCGAGATGGATATTAATGGGGCGAAGGAATTGCTTATAAACTTTACAGGAAATATAGGACTTAGTGATTTAAAAGAAATAGAAAATTTGACGAAGTTGACAGGCAATGATGTAGGTCTTAAATACGGAGTTGTAAATGACATGTCTTTGGGCAATGAAATAGAAGTAGTACTACTTATTTCAGGTATAAACAATAAACCTGTAATAATAGTAAATCCAGATGAAATAATTTCTAATAGGGAAGCAAGGTCTTCAAACAGAGGTTCAATTAAGATAAAAAACATTATGGACAATGATTATGTAGATGCTGAGATACCAACATTCCAAAGGAATACAGTAGGATATAATTAAAGTTAGCAAAAAAAATATTGTAGAGGTATAAATGAAAAAAGTTTTTTTGGCAGCATTAATGTTTGTTGCCATGACTGGACTTTTGCGTGCGGCTGATGAGTTTGTAAGGCTTGATTCTCTTGAAAGTTCAGGGGCTAAAATTACTTATGACTGGAAGCTTGAAAAAGTCGAAATAAAAAACAAGTATAGAAGTGCAAAAGTAATGCTGAATTATCCATATGTCATATCAAATGGGAAAATGTTTAGAATTGACACCCCTCCATATCTTCAAGACGGAGTTTTATTTATCAGTAGTAATACTGCTGCTACTATAAAAGCAATAGTATTTGCGGAAGTAGATAATACTATTGCATCAGTTCAGGAAATTATTACCCCACAAGACAATTCAATAAATGAAAATGAGCAGAATGTTCCTATATTTGTGCAAACTCCAGCTATAGGCATAATTGCTCAAACTACAAAAAAAGCATCGGCAAGAAAATTAATAGTTTTGGATCCAGGTCATGGGGGCAATGATCCAGGTGCCACTGGATATAATGGATTGCGTGAAAAAGATGTAGTTTTGAGTGTGGCACAGCTTGTAAAGCAACATTTAAGAGACTATAATGCAGACATATTATTAACCAGAAACACAGATGACTTTATAACGCTTAAGAATAGGGCTGTTTTTGCAAATGTGAGAAAAGCTGACTTATTTGTGAGTATTCATTGCAATGCTTCAGATAATAGGTCAGCAGCTGGAACCAGATCATATATATATGACCGCGTGGCATCATCTAAGGAAGCCTCTGAGGCGGCAAAGTTTGAAAATAAGAGAATGGGTGCTTTTGATTTTCTTATGAATGATTTAAGGAAGAGTGCTTATGAATATTTAAGTATAGAAGCGGCAGGAAATATACAACAAAACTTAATTTCAGGTTTAAGACTAAAATGGTTGCCAACTGAAAGAGCCCCGTTTTATGTAATTGCAAATACATATATGCCATCTGTGTTAGTGGAAATTGCATTTATATCCAATCCAAAAGAAGAACAAAAGCTTGATAATGCAGACTTTAAAGATAAGGTGGCTATGAGTATTGCTAATGGAATCATACAATATCTTGCCAAAATACAATGAACTTACCAAAAGGTTATAGTCTCGTAGTTAAAAATAAAACCAAGTTTATTATGAGTAATGCTATAAATAATAACTCAAACTTTTTACAAGCTTTTACTTTGCGTAAAGGCAGCAGCAAAAGCAAGTCGTATGATTTATTAAACTCAGATATAAAAAAAATAGAAAAGGCATTAGGAATAAAGTATGTGAGCACTTCCAAGCAAGTACATGGTGATAGAGTAGTAATTCTAAAAAATAAAGTTTTAGTTGATGTTAAAAAAACTCTCAATACAAGTGCGGATGGAATAATCTCAAATATAAAAGGTATAGCTGCAGGAGTGCGGTTGGCTGATTGTGTGGGAACAGTGATAATAGACCCGACTAAAAATGTAGTGGCTGTAGTGCATTCTGGCTGGAAAGGTGTAGCAAATAAAATACCTGTCAAAGCAGTAAAGCAAATGGAAAAAATCTTTTCTTCTAAACCAGAAGATATGATAGCCGCCATATCACCTGCGATAGGACCGTGTTGTTATGAAGTGGGTATTGAAGTTTATAATCAATTGCAAAGACAGCCAGTTTTTAGTAATATATTTATTAAGAAGCACAAGCGCACATACATGAACCTTTGGAAGGCAGTTAAAAATCTGCTTATGGCGGAAGGTCTTAAAGCAAAAAATATTCATATATGCGATATATGTACGGCGTGTAATCCTGAGTTGTTTTATTCTTATAGGCGGGATAAAGGCATAACAGGAAGGCAATTAGCAATAGGGGCTGTTATAAAACCGATTAGTCCTTTTAAGAAAAGATAAAAAAATAAATAGAAAGGTTTAACAATGGCGGATAATGATAAACAGTTATCAGACGAGGTAAAGGATAATATAGACCGCAAGCTCGGAGACGAGTGGAGTGAGTGGGTCGGAGACCTTTCCAAGTATGAAAAAGAGATAAAGGAAGGCAAACAAACCTTTCTTATATTTTACTTTGCTTCACTTTTTTTTATTTCGGTTCTATTTATGCTGGGATATTATCTTATATCCCCACGCTTAATTCAATTAAATGCACCAGTTGAGACCATAGTGTTTTGGGCTTTAATTGTTGTATTTGGAGTAATTTATATATATTCATTTTTAGTTCTACTGACAGTAGCTACAGGAATTAACTTTGTTTTCATTTCAAAAAAAGAAGGATTACACTTAGAGTGGCTCTATCCAGTTATATATAAAATCGCTTCACTTTTTAAAATATCAAAAGATAGAATAGGACATTCTCTAATAAAGGTAAATAATGCCTTAATTTACACAACAAAAAAGCAGTTTGTTGCTAAAAATCTGTTAGTGTTGTTGCCAAGATGTTTGGATAAAGAGAGCCGTACAAAAGTAGT
This sequence comes from bacterium, assembly GCA_037138355.1. Taxonomy (GTDB): domain Bacteria; phylum Oederibacteriota; class PGYV01; order PGYV01; family Palsa-1178; genus PALSA-1178. The sequence continues at coordinate 13,858 of JBAXIL010000007.1, read as the reverse complement.
AGAAATTACTGAAAAGTATGGATGCAAGGCATTTACTGCGACAGGCGGTTCATCTGCGAGGCAAATGGTAAAAAAGGTTAGGCCTGATGCCATAATAGGTGTGGCTTGCGAAAGAGATTTGGTGGCAGGTATGATGGATAGTCCACACTATATTCCGATAATAGGAATAACTAATAAAAGACCTAATGGCCCTTGTAAAGATACATTTATTAATGCAGAAGAGTTTGAAGAGGCAGTAAAGTTTTTATCTCACAAATAGCAGTTTAGAAATAATACCTGATACCTGTTTTGAAAATAGGACTTGGGCTTCCGATTACGATATGAGAGTCAAGGTCAGCTTTTGTTCTGTATGAAAAAATGAGAACGGTTGTTTCCACATAAAACTTTATATTATCAGTCACAGCAGAAATCATACCAACAGATGGATTAGCAACTCCAAAAACTGCAGACCCATCCTCATCTAAAGCAGCGCTTGCGCCGAGTCCAACATAAAAGTATTCGTTTAATAAATAATAAGCATTTGCTTCGAGCAATACCATAGATATGTCTGCATCATACATTGCTCCAAGAAAAAACGAGTAAGAAAGTGCTTTATCAACTGTTCTTGTATATGAAATGCCTGGCAGTGCTCTGCCAATCATACCTACATCAATGCCTATAGCGTTTGTATATTGAGTTGTTGGGGACATATTTGTGGCAGTGTCATCAGCTATAATTACTGTTGTAAATAAAAGAAAAAATATTGAAACGAATAATAAATTTTTTGTCATTTTTACCATCCTTATAGTAATTATCTTAATAGCAATAATAATACCTATGACTGATAATGTCAAGACCTGCATAAAGTACTTTAAGTAAGAGAAAATTCAATTACCATTTTTTGGTATTATGTTATACTTGATTAATGATTTGGCAAGTAAACATGAAGGTATTCATATGACAAAACACAAGCTTAAAAAAGGGAACCAATGAGCTACTTACGAACTGCTGTCTTTTCAAACATAGATAACTTACTCACATATAAAACTCCTAATGCAGGGCAAGAAGCCATTGGCTGCCGTGTGATAGTGCCACTTGGAAGCAAGACGGCAACTGGGCTTGTGATAGAAGTATCAGAAACTGCGGACATTCCGGCTGAAAAAATAAAATCCATAAAGGCCTTTCTTGATGACAAACCTGTTATAAGTCCTGACCTAATAAAACTCGGTTTATGGATTTCTGATTATTATTTATCTGCGCCTGGGGCTGTATTTTCTTCTATACTCGCACCTTTATATAAAATCGTATCAAAAAAATCAGTAAGATTAATAAATGAAACCATAGAGCTTTCAGGCAGACAAATGGATGTGGCGGAATACTTAAAAGATAAAGAACATAATGAGGCCTTGTTTAGCACTATGGAAAAAGATTTGAAGATAAGCGGTTTGCATGGTGTGATAGCCGCAATGCAGAAAAAAGGAATACTGGAAATAGAAGAAAAAGATAAGGTCAAAGGAATAAAAACTAAGCGCGTAAAACCAGAAACTGGAGCAACAGAAAATACTGCGAAAATAACACTTAACTCATTTCAGCAAGTTGCAGTGGATAAAATACAAAATGCGATAAATACCAATAAATATAGCACTTTTCTGCTATTTGGAACCACTGGTTCAGGAAAAACAGAAGTCTATATAAGGGCAGCGCAACATGCTATAAGTCAGGGAAAACAAGTTATTATATTAGTTCCTGAGATTTTTTTGACACCGCAGGTAACAGAACGCTTCAAAAATGTATTTCAAGATAAAACAGCGATATATCATAGCGGACTAAAACCTTCCGAGCGCCTGCACGAATGGGAAAGAATGAAGTCAGGTGAAGTAAGTGTGGTGGTTGGAACAAGGTCGGCTATATTTGCACCTTTTGACAAAGTAGGACTCATAGTGGTAGATGAAGAGTTTGATGCTTCATATAAACAAGATAACGATCCCAGATATTCCGCGCGCGATTGTGCTGTTTATAGGGGAACACTTGCTAATGCGATAGTGGTTTTAGGTAGTGCCACACCTTCAGCAGAATCATATCACAATGCTATAAGCGGAAAATATGAAATGCTAAAGTTACCAGAACGCGTGTCAAAGCGTCCTATGCCAGAGATAGAAGTAGTAGATTTAAAAATAGATGCTAATAAAAGTAATGGTCTATTTCTTTCTAACACTTTGATTAAGGGTATGAATGACTCACTGGATGCAGGCGGTCAGGTGATTTTATTTATTTCTCGCAGAGGTTATTCCAATTATAATTTCTGTATGACTTGTGGAACTGTGGAAAAATGTATTAACTGTGATATCCCACTTGTGTATCATAAGACCACCAATAAGCTTAAGTGCCATTACTGTGATTATCAAAAACCACCAGCACTTATATGTCCTGCTTGTAAAAAACCAATAGCATACAAAGGGGCAGGGACACAAAGGGTGGAGGATGTCATAAATCAGTTTTTTCCAGACAAAAAAGTAGAAAGAATAGATATGGACTCTATGTCAGATAAGTCAGAATATTTTAATGTTTACAACAGAATTAAAAACAAAGAAATAGATATACTCATAGGGACGCAAATGATAACCAAAGGATTTGATTTTCCTGAAGTGACCTTTGTGGGCGTAGTCAGCATAGATACGGTTTTAAACCTTCCTGATTTTAGGTCGGAAGAAAGAGTTTTTGAACTGCTTATGCAGGTGGCAGGTAGAACAGGTCGTGGTGATAAACCAGGTAAGGTGGTCATACAGACCTTTAATCCGCAAAACACAGCTATAGAAATGACAAGGAAGTATGAAACGGAAAAATTTTATGACGAGCAGCTAAAGCTAAGAAAAGAGCTTGGTTATCCACCATTTGGGAAAATAATGCAGTTCATAATACAGCATGAAAATGAAGAAAAGGCTTTTAAGGATGCTGAAAATATAGCAGAAATAATACAAAAGACGATTCATAAAGAAGGAATGAAAATGATATTTGTTTTAGGTCCTGCTGAAGCGCCACTCTCAAAATTGAGAAATAAGTATAGAGTGAGCATTATTTTAAAAAGTAAGAACGCCAAAAGCTTAAATATGTTAGGCAGGGCAGTAAAGCAAGCAACCCGTGGAATAGATTATGCGATTATTATTGACCCTGTGAATACCTTATAATTTAAAAATATCAAAAACAGCATAAAAATGTGTTATAATGCCCATATTGGAAGTGATTTCTAATATAGAAATAAAGGAGCTTCATAATGGCTAAAGCAGAAGGAAAAAAATACAAATTTCAACCTGAATCAGATATAGATAGCAAGGTCTTGGAGACCATAGCATATACAGGTGGAGAGCAGTTGATAGAATATAAAACAAATGAGTTCACAGCTGTATGTCCGTTTTCAGGACTTCCTGATATGGCAGAAGTTGTTATACGGTATATCCCAGAAAATAAGCTCGTAGAATTAAAATCACTTAAATATTATTTTATTTCTTTTAGAAATGTGGGAATCTATCAGGAAAAAGCCACAGATAGAATTTTTAATGATTTAAAAAAACTTCTTACACCTAAATATCTATGCGTGGAAACTGTTTATAATAGGCGCGGTGGTATAGACGCAAAGTGCATAATGGAAACCAAGAAGCTTTAAAACAATCCTACCAGGCAAGTATTTTTCTTTCTTTGTAAAAGAATCCTGATTTAAGTTTCTTAATGTCTTCAGTTGCTAACCATACAGGAGTATCTATGCCTTCGCTTATTTCTAACATAGCAGAAGGTCCACCCAAATCCGTTTTAACCCAACCAGGATCTACGCAGAAAACTTTGACCTTAGTAGCTTTTAAGTGGTCAGCAAAAGTCCAAGTAAGTTGATTGACTGCTGTTTTGGCTATGCTATATGATATTTGTGGTCCCATTCTCGGTACAGATAATTGAGCCAAACCTGAAGAAAAATTAATTATTCTTGCTTCTTTTGATTTTTTTAAAAGAGGCAATAGCTTGGATATAGTTCTCAAGGTGCCACGGACATTCACATTCATTACTTTTTCAAAGATGCTCATATCAACTTTTTCAATAGTGGTACTCGTAGCTTCGGAGTTAATTCCGGCATTGTTAATTAATACATCTATAGAAGAATATTTCTTTGATAGCAAAGCGGCAAAGGCGTCAATCTCTGAAACCTTTTCTACATCGCACTTATAAAAAATAACATCTAAACCTTTAGCTTTTAGTTTGTTTACTGATTTCAAACCTGTGGCTTTTTGTCTGCATGCCATAATAACTTTTGCTCCTACTGTGGCGAGCTTTTCTGCCATAGCATAACCAAGCCCACGAGTGGCACCTGTAATAACAATAACTTTGCCTTTTAAATTCATTGAAGTACTCCTTTAGTTTGATTTAAGACCTGCATATCTTAAGCCCTTATGCTGTAAGTGTCAATCAATCTAATTAATAATTCTAATTACAAATAGCCCATAATGTATTAGAATGAACACAAAGGAATAATAAAACACACGAGGTGCAATATGGGCGTAATGAGCGACACTTGGATTATAAAACAGGCGAAAAAAGGCATGATTGCTCCTTTTGAATCAAGTCAAGTAGGAAAAGGCGTAATCTCTTTTGGTGTTTCTTCTTATGGTTATGATATGCGTATAGCCGATGAGTTCAAGATATTTAATGCTGAAGCAACAAAGTTCGCAGATCCAAAGGATTTTAATGACTCACATTTTACTGAATTTAAAGGGCCTGTGTGCATTATTCCACCAAACTCTTATGTTTTAGCAAGATCCATTGAGTATTTTAAAATACCCCGCGATATACTCACAATAACCTTTGGAAAATCTACTTATGCCAGAAGTGGAGTGATAGTCAATGTCACACCTTTTGAACCAGAGTGGGAGGGTTTCGTCACTATTTCTATTGCTAATCTAACAACCAGACCTGCTAAGCTTTATGCAAATGAAGGTATAGCACAGGTAGTATTTTTAAAAGCAGAGCAGGTATGTAAGACCTCTTATGCAGATAAAAAAGGCAAGTATCAAGCACAAAAAACAATCACAATTGCTAAAATTAAAAAATAATTATTTTTTTTAAACGGAGGTGCGTATGAAAGCATTTTGGTTTGCTATAATCACTGCTGTTATTTGGGGCTCAGTGCCAATAATGGAAAAAATCGCTTTGGGTAAAGGTATGAATCCTATGCTCGGTGTGGTAATAAGGAGTTTGGGTATTGCCATAGGAGCTTTGGTCCTTTGGGCATTGCTTGCTAAAAATCCTGATTATGCGAAGAATGTGACTTGGAGTAGCGCTTTATTACTTGTAGTTAGTGCAGCTCTTGCGGCTATAGTTGGGCAGATATTTTATTATACAGCACTTCAACAAGGGGATGTCTCAAAAATCATTCCTGTGGCAGGAAGTTTTCCTCTTGTTTCTTTTATTCTTGGTACGCTTTTACTTGGCGAGGCAGTTACTATCCCAAAACTCATTGGAGTTTTGTGTGTCATAGCAGGTGTTGTTCTTTTGAAATAAAGTACTAAAACATTAATACGAAAGGGTAATTATGAGGGATTTTCATAAAGGCAATATACAGGAACACATAATACATCTGTCTTGGCCTATGGTCTTGGCAAATCTCATACAAAATCTGGCTTCTGTTTTTGAGCTTTTTCTTTTAGGCAGGATAGGACTTGAAGCCCTTGCTGCCATATCTATAGTTATGTCAAGCGTCTTTGCTCTTAATCTATCTGTTCACGGTGGCTTGATTAACGGTGCCATAGCCATTATTTCAAGACATGCTGGCGCAAAAAAACACGATGAGATTAATCGTGTGCTTGTGCAAATGTTTATTTTTGCAGCTTTTGTTTTTGGAATTTTTTCTCTGACAATATTTATTTTCCTGAATCCTATATTAACTTTCTTCGGTGCACAAGGCACAGTACTTACTATGTCTGCGGATTATATAAAAATACTGCTCTTATCATTTTTGCCTTTTTCTATTTATACTGTGGGGATGGCTGCTCTAAGAAGTGCTGGAGATTCAGTTACACCACTTAAAGTAATAATGGTAATGATGTTCTTTAATATAGTCCTTAATCCAATTTTCATAGTGGTATTGCATTTGGGTGTCAAAGGAGCGGCTCTATCAGGGCTCGTTATGAATACAGCCGCGGCAGTTTACTATATAATAGTTTTTACGCGTGGAATTCACTTCTTTAAGATAAAACTATCAGATATTAAAATAGACCTTAAAATTATGTCAAAATATGCGGCTTTATCGCTGAAAAGTATAGGACAGGGCTTTACTGGAGATTTAGGAACTGTGGCAATGTTGAAAATCGTTTCGGTCTTTGGTAATCCTATGATAGTAGTATATGGCATAGTCGGTAGGCTTGTATATTTTTTGCTTATGTTCGGTTGGCCTATAGGAAACTCTGGCGGACTTATATTAGGACAAAATCTCGGAATGAAGATAAAGGAAAGGGCAAAGCAGACGGTTGTAGAAACCATAAAAGTTTTTGGATATATTTCAGTTCCAGTTTCTATTTGTTTTTTCATTTTCGCAAATCCCATTTTGCAACTATTTACCAGTGATCCTATTGTATTGCAATACGGCACTTTTTATTTGCGTTTAATGGGAATTGTCCTGCCACTTTTTGGTGCTGGTTTAAATATACAAAGTGCTTTTAACGGTGCGGGTTCTACAGGGACGCCCACAGTCGTTACTTTTATTTCATTTATAATAGTTAGGATACCACTTGCACTTTTGTTGCCTATATTGCCATTTATTGGACAAAGTGGAGTCTTTATTGCGGTAGCTGTTTCTATGGTAGTATATGCTCTCATATATATAGTTTTATATAATAAAGGAAGTTGGATAAATAAGGAGCTTTAAATGGCTGAATCTCCAAGAGAGTTTGAAAAAGGTGATTTGACAAAGCATTTGCTTTATCTTGCCATACCACTTTTGATAACTAATCTTATGCAAAACTTTTTTTCCATATTTGATATGTTCCTGCTTGGCAAGATAGGCGTGCAGGCACAGTCGGCCATATCCATAATAGGTTTCATACTTGCTACATTTTGGTCCATGACAGGCGGGCTTATGACAGGCGCGATTGCGATGGCATCTCGTTACTGTGGAAGAAAAGATTTCGGACTCTTAAAGAAAACCCTGATAAACACTATGTTCACTGCTTATATGCTTACATTAGTATATGTGGTGCTTCATTATATATTCAGAGACCAGATACTACAATTTTTTGGCGCAAAGGGCGAGACGCTGGTTCTGGCAAAAAGTATTTTTTTAACATGTCTTATCTCTATATTAAATGATAGCGGTTTGTTTATCTTTTTTGCTATTTTGCGCGCGACCGGCTACATACAAAGGCATTTTTATTTATTGTTCGTCTCTATCGCTTTAAATACTATTTTTGAACCTTTATTTATTTATGGGTGGCTGGGTTTCCCACATATGGGTTTGCAAGGCGCACCTATGGCAAGACTTATGTCCTATATGGTGACTACTTTCATAATGATATTCATTTTAACAAATACAAAAGGCATGCTTAGGATAGAATTAAAAAATATAAAATTAGATTTTTCTTTTCTTGTAGATTTTATTAAAATATCACTTCCAGCATGGGCGCAAGGATTGCTTTCAAACATTGCTTCGCTTGTTATGTTAAAAATTGCAGCCCCTTACGGAGATAATCTTCTCGCAGTACTTGGGATAGGTTCACGACTGGATGTTTTTGTAATGATGTTGGGTTGGGCCATAGGTGGTTCTGCCGCGGTTATGGTTGGTCATAATCTCGGAGCAGGGCATGTGAAAAGGGCAGAAAAAACAATTATTACAGGTTTGAAAATATATAGTATTTTTACTTTTGCGTGTTTTATGATTTATTTTAATTTTCCTGCTTGGGTAATGTCTATCTTCACAACAAATCCAGAAGTGGTTAATTACGGCACTCAGTATTTGCAGATAATATCTCCTTTCTATTTAGCACTTGGAATTGGTTTATTGACAGGCGCGGCTTTTAATGGCGCGGGTTCTACCAATACTCCTATGGTTATAAACGCTATTGCGTTTTTTGGTTTTCAGATTCCGACAGCTCTGCTTCTAACAAGATTGGCTTTGATAGGTCCAAAAGGTATTTTCTGGGGTATTGCATCGGTTTTCCTATTTCAGGCAATTGCCGGTTGGATAATGTATAAAAGGGGCGGTTGGAAAGAGAAGAAGATATAGTTTCTGCATATTTATAAAGCTCTTTATTGCAAAAAGGGTAGACATAAGGTATATTTAAGCTAATCAAAAGAACGCTCTATATATAAGGAGGCAAGTGTGGATTATTTACATGCGATAGTTATGGGCATCATACAGGGCTTAACTGAGTTTTTACCAGTGTCTTCGAGCGCTCATTTGGCACTTTATCCTAAAATATTTGGGGTTAATTCAGAACTTTTAAAGTCCGTGGCTTATGATGTGGCTTTGCACGGTGGAACACTCGCGGCATTGCTTATCTTCTTTAGAAAAAAAATTATCAAACTTGTATTTGCTTTCTTTCAAGGCATTAGTTCGGCTAAAAACAGACAGGAAAGTGATTTTAAAATAAGTATTTATATTATAGCTGGGACTATACCTGCTGTTGTAGTTGGATATTTGTTTGGAGATATTATTGAAAGTACTTTCAGAGCTCCTATTTATATGGCAGGAATGTTGATTGTTTTTGGTTTGGTGCTTATGCTCGCAGATAAGTTTGGTAAAAAACAAAAAGATATGCAAAATATAAAACTTATAGACGCACTTATGATTGGTACTGCGCAGGTGTTTGCTTTAATTCCAGGTATTTCGCGTTCTGGTATTACCATAACAGCAGGATTATTTGCAGGTTACAAAAGACAGGATGCTGCTGAGTTCTCGTTTTTGCTTTCTATACCTGTGGTTTTAGGTGCTTTTGTAATGCAGGCAAAAAAATTCATGAAGGAAGGCCCTGTAGATAATATGGTTTTGATAATACTTGGTTTTGCTGCTGCTTTTATATCCGGAATATTAGCCATAAAGTTCTTGCTTGATTTTGTGAGTAAAAAAACTTTCACCCCATTTGTTATATATAGGTTAATACTTGGTGGTGTAATACTTGTGTTTTTCATAAGGTGAATATGAAAATCAAATTTCTCGGGACAGGCACTTCACACGGGGTTCCTTTATTAAATTGTACTTGTCCAACCTGCACTTCTACGGATAAAAAAAACATTAGATACAGGTCTTCGGTGTGGATTCAAGACAGTGGCACTGATATTATCATAGATACACCTGCGGAGTTTCGGTTAAGAGCGCTTGAATACAAAATACCAAAGCTTGATGCTGTCTTAATGTCTCATGGTCACGCAGACCATATAGCAGGTTTGGATGATATAAGAATATATAATGAATTGCAGTCAGGACCTGTGCCATTATATCTTGATGGAAATACAAAAAATGAGATTTTAAACAGGTTTTCTTATATTTTTAAAAACACGCAAGAAGGCGGTGGCAAACCTAAAATTGAAATGATTGAAATCATAAAACAAAATACTTTTAAAATTAAAAATACAGTTATTCAACCGCTTAAAATCCAGCACGGAGAGCTTCAGATAACTGGGTTTTTGGTAAATAAGGACTTTGCATATATAACAGATTGTTCTTATATGCCAGATGAAACGCTTGCTTTGATTAAAGGCGTGAAAGTCCTCGTTTTAAACGCACTTAGACACGAGACACACCCAACTCACTTCAATCTGAATGAAGCGATAGAAACAGCAAGAAAGGCACAAGCAAAGAAAACTTATTTTACACACATAGCGCATGCTTTGGAACATAATGCCACAAATAAACTATTACCTGAAGGCATTAGTCTTGCTTTTGATGGTTTGGAAATAGAAATATAAAGCTTTTTTTTATAATATCTCAATACCCAAAAACCCTTTGCTTTTCTTGACTTTATGATTTTCTGTGTTATAATTTTATTGATAAACAAATACCGAGGTGATTTAAAGCTATGGAAAGAACGCAAGAAAAAAATAAAAACATTTCAGATAAGGACAATACTTTTTGGGATGTTTTTGAACAAACAGGTTCGGTTAGTGCATATCTTTTGCACAATATAGTTAATGAAAACGACGAAAAACCCCAACAAAACAACGAAGAAAAATAATACTTTACAAAAATAGCCATATAAAGTATTATTTCGTCGTAATATAATAATCCGGGCAAACACCTGGATTTTTTTGATGCCTGTACGAGATGAGTTTTAAGAATTAAAAAAATGGAACAAACTTAAGGACGATATGGAAAATCTAAAAAAACAAATTACAGCAGATGCGGCAAGCGTTAATGATATGGTTGCGCTGACACAGTTTAAAGCAAAATATATAGGAAAAAAAGGTTTAGTTACCGAACTTTTTTCTAATTTAAAAGACGCAGTGGACAAAAAAGAAACAGGCAGACAGATAAATGAACTGAAAGTTTTTGTGGAAACACTTTTTACAGAAAAAGAAACAGCCCTATTACACCTAAAAAAATCAGAAGAGCTAAAAGGCATGGATGTCACACTGCCTGCTTATGATGTAGCGACAGGCACCTTGCACCCACTTACGAAAACAATGGACGAGATAAAATCTATATTCACACGCATGGGTTTTTCTATAGAAGAAGGACCAGAAATAGAAAAAGATTATTATAACTTTACTGCTTTGAACTTTCCGTCAGAACATCCTGCTCGTGATATGCACGACACTTTCCATATTAATGATGAATACCTTTTAAGAACGCATACTTCTCCTATACAGGTGAGAACTATGGAGAAATATGCACCACCACTTAGAATAATCGCACCAGGACGGGTTTATCGCAGAGATGCCATAGATGCTTCACATTCTACTGTTTTTCATCAGGTAGAAGGCTTTATGGTTGATAAAAACATTAAGTTTAGTGATTTAAAAGGTGTTTTGGACTTATTTACTAAAGAAATGTTCGGGGCTGATTTAAAAACAAGGTTCAGACCGAGCTTTTTTCCATTTACAGAACCATCAGCAGAAGTAGATGTTCAGTGTGTGAATTGCCGCGGCAAGGGCTGCAATGTTTGTAAACATACTGGCTGGTTAGAAATATTAGGGGCAGGAATGATTCATCCTAACGTATTGAGGGCCGTTAGGATTGATCCCGAAGTTTACACCGGATTTGCTTTCGGTATGGGAGTCGAAAGAATAGCTATATTAAAATATCAAGTTGATGATATGCGGCTATTCTTCGAAAATGACTTGAGGTTCCTCAAACAGTTTTAAAGTATGAAAATCATATCTGCTTTTCTGATTTTTCTTTCAGTCACAATAAGCGTTTACTATCATAAGTCAATCAAGTCATATCTTCTGTCAAAAATCAAAATATATAAAGAAAAACTAAACCTCCTTATTAAATCAAGTCTCACAGGCATAAAATCCAGCGCCATATTAAAACTTGAGATAGCGGCTATACTGCTCACTATCGTAAGTGTGATAATAACTCGTCAGTGGCTAATATTTATTTTATCTTTGCCAGTTTTATTTTTTATTCCTAAAATCCACGAAGCGTATGAAAGAAAAAAATATATAAGGCAGTACTATCTGGGACTGACAGGTTTTTTAGAGGCAGTTATATCGGGTTTAAAGGCAGGTTTGAGTATAGTCAAGGCATTAGCGCAGTTTGCTGTTATGGATAAAAGCCCTATAGGTATTGAGATATTACAGGTTTTAAAGAAGGTTGAGTTGGGGAAGAGCTTACAAGACGCGCTTATAGAACTTGCTGAAAAGATTCCATTGAAAGAAAACGAAATTATTATTTCCGCGGTGAATACTGCTTTAGAAACAGGCGGAAACATAACAGAAGTGTTAGCCACTATATTAGATACTATAAGGAAAAGAGAAGAGCTCGGACGGGAAGTCAAAACCTTAACTTCGCAGGGTGTTTTGTCAGGAATTATTGTGGGCTTACTGCCTGTGTTTATGATAATCGTTATTTCTATTATGGATCCGTCATATATGGCACCGCTTTTTAATACAACCATAGGTTTGACAGCGCTTGTAGTGGCAGTGCTTATGGAAATAACAGGTGCTATTATAATAATGAAGATAGTAAATGTAAAGTAAGTCGTTTTAGAAAATATAGGGGGGAAGATGAAAATTTTATTTGCTTTATTATTATTTATTTCTATTGCATCATTTGTTGGTGCGGTGGCACTTATTAGTTATAGACAAAAAACAATAAGAGCTCTTTCAGGACATAATACAATAGAAATCCGCAAAAAAATTAAAGAAGTGTTTATATATCTTAAAACCTACATAATTAAAATAAATCAAAAAGTAGTTAAGAATAAAAGATATGACAATATAATTACACTGCTAAAAAAAATAAACCATGAAGATAAAATCACACCTGAGTATTTTTTATTTTTAGAACAGTTGACTGTTATTGTTTTAGGGCTTTTGACCTTTGTTATTTGTGGCGATTGGTTGATAAGTATTGGTGTGGCTATATTTGGGTTTTTCCTTCCAAAACTCATATTAAGAGAAAAAATAAGGAATAAACAAAATACAATTCTCATAGAAATGCCAGATGCTTTTGATATAATAGGCGCGAATATAGAGGGTGGTTTATCTGTTAATCAGGCAATGGCGAGGTATTGCTCTCGTATTAAGGGTGTTTTCTCTGCTGAACTCATGATAGTGATAAGAAAAACGCAGTTAGGAAAGAGCTTTAGTGCCGCTCTGTCTGAACTAAATGAAAAAATGTCAGTTAGAGAACTGTCTGGCTTTGTAAATGCCTTTATACAGGCGGATAAGAGCGGCGGAAACATTAGGGAAATAATAAGGAATCAGGCAATAGAAATACGGCAAAAAAGGTTTCAGTATTTAAAGAAAAAAGCTCACGAAGCACCAGTTAAGCTACTAATCCCGCTTATGCTTTTTATTTTTCCTGTTATCTTCATAGTTCTTTTCACTCCGATTGTTATAAAATTAATGCAGGGTTTTTAAAATAGTGGCGGATTGAAGTGAAGCTATTTAAAAATGGAAAGCTAATGCGCGTGAAGCTAAAGACGGCTTCGTCTTTTTATGAAAAGTTTATGGGACTTATGGGAAGAAAAATAATCTCGCAACACTTATTTGTTTATTTTCCTTTCTGTAATGCCATACATACTTGTTTTATGAAAATGCCGATAGATGTGATAATGACTGACATAAATGACAAGATAGTTTTTTTGCGAGAAAAAATAAGACCGTGGAAAATAATAATATGTTTTAAAGCAAAAGCTACTTTAGAAATGAAAGCAGGTTCCATAAAGCTTTTTAAATTAAAACTCAAAGATAAAGTACAAATTCAAAAATAGTTTTATTTTTTATCAAATCCGAAAGACAAAATCAAATTTTATTGTTGCTTTAAAAAACCGTATAATGTAAAATTGTTTTTGCCCGTAACATATTGTAATAGTCTTGAATAGTGGGGCAGTAGCTCAGCTGGGAGAGCATCAGGCTGGCAGTCTGAGGGTCGTCGGTTCAATCCCGATCTGCTCCACCATTTTTTCGTTCCGAAAAAATGGAGAAAGTAGAAATTAGATAGGTGAGAGTAGACAGTACAATACTGGAAAGATAAAATGTAAATAGTACGAAACTACACCGAAAAAATGGAGAAAGTAGAAATTAGATAGGTGAGAGTAGATAGAGCCACCCCAGAAAGATTAAATGGGGAAATTACGAAATCATAACGAAAAACAATAAAAACCGTAGAGAGGGGGCTTGCCCCCACCATTTTTTCGTTCCGAAAAAATGGAGAAAGTAGAAATTAGATAGGTGAGAG
>JBAXIL010000006.1:0-59345 GCA_037138355.1 bacterium | reverse complement strand
AACACAACTCCATGGGCTTCAAAGATTGCTTTAAACTTTAAGTGGTAAACTGATTTAACTTTTAAGTAATTTAATTCCAAAATACCGGCAGTGTTTTCACTGCCGGTATTTTTTTTGTTAATATTTTAATATCTCTAAAACAAAAAATATATACTCAGTAATAACTTACTTTTAGAATAATACCAAAACTCCCTTAATTTCAAAATTCACTAAAACCTTGTAAAATATGAATATATCACCATTTTGGTAATAAATAAATGCTACCATTTTAGTTGCATTATAATGAAAAATGTAGTATTATATATTAATAAAAAAATAGGAGGAACAAAGCATGAAAAAAATTTTAGTTGTCTTAGCTGTTCTTACACTTTTTGCAAGTATGGCAATGGCTTCACAAACAAGAATTGAAGGCTTAGGACTTAATCGCAACACATGGGACGGTTCAGACGCTTGGATGGTTTCAGATGCAGCCAATGTAGAACTTTTCCCAGCAACAATAGTAAAATATCCAAAGCTTGCTGTATTTGAGTATGGGTATTATGGAGATCTTGCTTCCTATGTTAATCTTGATTTACTTGGTGGAGTAATCGGTCTTTACACAAACACCAACACCAACATTGATATTGTTAGTAGTAATGTGAACTCAGGTGTGCTTTATGGTAAGAACCTGTCTGATACTATGTCAGTTGCAGTTGGTGTTACTTACCAGCAGTATCTTGATAAACAGGTAGAAAACCCAACTGAAGATCCTGTTTCAAATAACAAAGATATACATGTCAATCAGTTTAGTAATGCCATCGGTATCAATCTTGGTTTAAATTTACTTGGTGATATACCTATGGATTTTGGTCTATCATTCGCATTACCACTTGATATCAACAATGAAGACACCTATTTTAATCCTGCTGGAGATAAAATAGAGTTTGATCAAACAAAAAATGCTGGTATTGAAATCAAACTAAGTAGCAAAGCAACTCTTGGAGATATGGTTGTAGGTCTTGGCGTTCAGTTGCATACAAGCACATGGGAAGAAATTCAGAAGACTTATACGGATGAAGGTGCACTTTCTTATGATTGGTATGACAAAAACTCTCATCAGGAGATAATGTTTCAGTTGGGTGCGGTTAAATCCATTAAGTTAGACAAGACAACTATCTTTGCTGGAACTCAATTAGAAGCATCGTTTTGGAATGATTCTGTGATAACTGCATTTGACAAAATTGTTCAGACAAAAACTGTTTCAACTATGCATGATGAGGGTACATATTTTAATGTTCCTCTCATCATAGGAGCAGAAACAAAGATAAATGAAAATTGGACTTTAAGAGCTGGTGCTAAAAAAACAATGTGGAACAACGCCATAAGTAAATCTTATGCTAAAAATGCCGATGGCAAAATTACATACGCAGACGACACCTACACCGATTCGTACACAAACAACCTCTCTGTAAACTTCGGCGCAACTTTTGAAGTCGCTGCGTTCTCTATTGACTTCCTTGTTAATAAAGATTTAATCTTAAACGGTCCAGAGTTTATTTCTGGTAGAGGCGCTTACGGAGATGACACAACTCCATGGGCTTCAAAAATTGCTTTAAACTTTAAGTGGTAAACTGATTTAACTTTTAAATAATTTAATTTCAAAATATCGGCAGTGTTTTCACTGCCGGTATTTTTTTTGTTTAATATAAATAATTAAAATAAAATACACAATAGTAATATTCATAAACCACCTATATTTTGATACCCCAAAACAAATACTATTTTAATACCACTATTTTGGTGGTATTTTAATGAAGAAAGTTGTATAATCCATTAATTTATTTTAGGAGTGACAACAATTAAAACAATAATAATTGTTTTAGTATTAGTTGCCATCTTTGCGAGTGCGACAATGGCTTCAGAAACACGCCTTAATGGGCTCGGTCTAAATATCAACTCAGTTTATGCACCTGACTCTTGGATGATTTCAGATGCAGCCAATGTAAATCTTTTTCCAGCTACTATATTAAAGTACCCAAAGCTTGCAGTATTTGAATATGATGGAAGCGACCTTAATTCCTATGCAAATCTTGATTTATTTGGCGGAGTAATCGGTCTTTACACAAACACCAATACCTACATTAACCTTTTGGATAACTCTGTAAACTCTGGTGTTCTTTATGGCCGTAACCTGTCTAATGCTATATCATTTGCCGTGGGTATCACTTATCAACAGTATCTTGATAAACAAGTTCAAAACCCAACAGAAATGCCTGTTTCATATGATAAAGATATCCGTGTTAATAAGTTTAATAATGCTTTCGGTATCAATCTTGGTCTAAGTTATCTTGGTGACATACCCATGGATTTCGGACTATCATTGGTATTTCCACTTTCTATTGCTTGTGAAAATACATTTTATGATATTTGGGGAAATATAGAACAATTTTGTCAGCAAAAAACAGTTGGCATTGAAGCCAAACTAAATGGTAAAGTAAATTTTGGGGATATGACTATAGGTCTTGGCCCTCAGTTATATACAATAAAATATGAAAATATTCAGAAGTGTTTTAATACTTCAGGTGCTCTATATTTAGATTGGTATCAAGTAATCACTAATCAGAGTATTATGATTCAGCTTGGTGCAGTTAAAACTGTTAAATTTGACAAGACAACCATCTTTGCTGGAACTCAAGTTGAAATGAATTTCTACAATAATTCTTGGGCAAATGGATTTGACAAACTTGTTGAGATTAAATCTGTTTTAAATGAATTTGATGATACCATTATATTTAATGTACCTCTCATCATAGGAGCAGAAACAAAGTTAAATGAAAACTGGACTTTAAGAGCTGGCGCAAAGAAAGCAATGTGGTATAATTATATATATAAATGTTACTACAAGAACTCCGATGGAAAAATTTATAGCGCAGACGACACCTACACCATATCCAACACAAACCGCCTCAATGTAAACTTCGGTGCGACTTTTGAAATCGCTGCGTTCTCAATTGACTTTCTTGTTAATGAAGATTTAATTTTAAACGGTCCAGAGTTTATTTCCGGTAGGGGCGCTTACGGAGCTAATACAACTCCTTGGGCTTCAAAGATTGCTTTAAACTTTAAAAGTTAAACTGATTTAATATATTAAAATACTAATTAATTTATTTACACGGAGGTGCTTATGAAACATGTTATTTTATGCTTTTCAATTTGTGCATTATTTTTTTCATTTTCATTGGCAGATACTTTAGACAATACCATGAGTTCGTCTTTAGGAATTAAGTTTCCTTCTTTTTCTGCAAACAATCTTTCTGATGTTCAAATAACAGTTCCAGAACCTATAACACCAAAAGTAGAAATGGCTGTTATGACCTTTGCAAGACAGGAAATAGACCAAACTGATGCGTGGATAAATACATTCAATGCGATATATAAAGGAAACACCTGCGTTGCCTATAGTCAAACAGCAGTATTAGGTGATATACCAGTCATAGGAGGTTTGATACTTGGAAGTTTAAAAGGAAATATAGACAAATCCAAGTGGGAACGCTTCCTTATATATACTGGTGATAAAGATAAAATAATAAAACCACTTCAAATAAATGAACCTTCATTGTTTTATGTTTATGTCATAGGAAAAGACGGACTAATAAAATGGATGGTTAAATCGACAAAAGCAACAGACAGTGAAATCATATCAATGCTTGATTGCATAAAAAAAGAACTAAATCCTATTGAAAAACCCAAAATCAAAAAAAATAAATAATTGCCATATATTTTAAGTACAATTACTCAAAAATCTTTGTATGTATTGCTGTTTTATATCCATTTTTTCAATCACAAAATCACCTGTTAATAAATGTTTAGAACCTACAGGTAAAGAGTTCTTACACCATACATAAGTAACCCCTGATATTAATAACAATTCATCTTTAAAAGTATCAGTATAAACAAGTATATTATTAAACTTTTGCTTGTTTTCAGAAGTAGTAATAGCATAATACAGGGCAAGAAAATCTTTTAATTTTTCGTCCTTTGAATCAAAAATAATTGCCTCTGTTTTTCTCAGCATATTATATACTTTATCCATAAAAAAATTATATCATATATTCTTATGTTTATATTGTTTTATACTGTCTGTTTTGTTAAAATATAGCATATAGCAAATTACTACTTTTTGACGGAGGCAGTATATGGGGAGTGTAAAAGAAGTCGATATAATCAAAAAAGCTGAAATAACAACCGAAGGAGAAGGAGATTTTATATTTTCTGATAGGTATTCAGTTTTTGACTGGGGAGAAATGCCTGACCATATAGACAAAAAGGGCTCTGCTTTATGTATGCTTTCCTCCTATTTCTTTGAACTTCTTGATAAAAAAGGCATAAAAACCCACTTTTTGGGCTTATCCGAAGCAAACAAACTGAAAAGCTTTTCATCCGTTAAAACCGCTTCAAATAAAATGAGAGTAAAACTTGTCAGAGTGTTAAAACCAAAATACAATGAAAAAGCAAATACTTATGATTATTCCGACTATAAGAAGAAACCTACTAACTACTTAATCCCACTTGAAGTAATATATAGAAACAAGTTAACTGATGGTTCAAGCGTTTTTAAAAGAATAGCAAATGGTTCTGCTACATTTAAATCCTTAGGACTTGACCACGAACCAATAGTAAATGAGCTGCTTAAAAAACCAGTTTTAGATGTATCAACCAAACTCGAACATACTGACCGCTATATAAGTTGGGAAGAAGCAAAAACAATATCCGGGCTTGATGAAAAAAATATAAAAAAATTAAAAGCATTAGTTCTCACTATAAATAAAATAATATCAACTGCTTGCAAGAAAGCAAAGATAGAAAATGTGGACGGCAAGTTTGAGTTTGGTATGGACGCAAAAGGGAATATAATAGTGGTAGATGTGCTCGGAACTCCTGACGAATGCAGATTTTTGTATGATAACTTTCACATAAGTAAAGAGTTTGCACGCAGATGGTATAGAAAAACTGCTTGGTACACTGCAATAGAAAAAGCAAAAAAAATAGGTGGAGCTAACTGGAAAGAACTTGTAAAAGTAAAACCACCACCACTTCCACCAGAAATCAAAAAGCTTATCTCCCAAATGTATCTTGCTGTCACAAACGAAATCACCGGCAAAAAAGTATTTGATGTACCGCCGCTGAAAAAAATAATAAAGGATATGAAAAAACATGACAACTAATGTTCCTGAAAACATTAACCAGTATAGACTTCGCGTTATAGAGAAAACCAAAGCTTATTTTTCAGGTGACACTCTGCTTGATTCTGGTTGTGGAGACGGCTGGGATGCATATCTGCGTCTTAAGTATTTCAAAAAGATTACAGCCACAGATATAGAAGTAAATGCTAACTGGCCTAATTTATCTGCACCTGGTCTTAGCTTTCAAAAAGCCGATTCTGAAAAACTTGAATTTCCTGATAAAAGTTTTGACACTGTTTTAGAAAAAGATATGCTTCATCACGCCACTAACCCTGAACAAGCCCTAAAAGAAATGGTACGCGTAGCAAAAGAGCGCGTCATAGTTATAGAAGCCAATAGGTATAATCCTTTATTTTATATCAACCTCACTTTATTAAATAATCACCAACACTTTAACCAGAAAAGATTTTTATCTATTATGCAATCAGCAGGAAAACCATTTGAAATAAAAAGATTTTCAGCGCGTGTATGCTGGATAAATAATTCTACAATCATTAAGGCCTTTGACAAAGCAGAAGACATGCTTGAGGGACTTCCTTTTTATGCGCCTATTATAGAATATAATCTCGGCATTATCACATTGAAGAAATGAATTTAAGAACAACCAAGGTCTCTGCTATATTAAAAAAAAACCAGTCCTACTATATATCAAATCCTTCAGATGTTTTTTATCTCTCTGGCTTTAACGGAACTTTTGGTAAGATTGTAATACATCCTGATAAGGCAAGCTTTATTACTGACTCTCGCTATGAAGGTCTTATTAGAAAATCAAAAATTGCATCTGATTTTGAAATCATTATCACAAAAAATTTTCAAGCCGACCTTATTTTACTAACAAAGAAAAAAACAATTTTATTTAACAAAAACATTCCTTTGTCAGAATATCTCATATTAACCACAAATAGTGTAAAAACCAAACTTGATTCAAGTTTAACCTTTATGCGTATGATAAAAGATAACAGCGAGATTCAGCTAATAAAGCAATCTGTTGCCATAACCGAACAAACCATGAAGCATATAGCAAAAATATTGAAAATAGGCATAACAGAAAGAGATTTATCCCTTGAATTTGACTACTATTCCAGAAAATTAGGGGCAGATGGTCTTTCTTTCACTCCTATAATAGCATTCAATGAACATGGTGCTGTTCCACATCACGCAACATCTACTATGAAGCTTAAAACCAATACTCTCGTGCTCGTAGATGCCGGAGTGAAGTATAAAGGCTACGCTTCTGACTTGACAAGGGTTTTTGCTTTCGGTATAATACACTCTCACTTAAAACAGGTTCAAAAGGACTATGAGTCTGTTTTAAGAGCCAAGAAAATAAGCATATTAAGTTATAAGCCAGGTATCATGATAAAAGAGGCCGATCTTGCAGCCAGAGAATCGCTGGCAAAGGACGGTTTGGATAAGTTTTTTACTCATTCTTTAGGGCACGGCATAGGGTTGGATGTACACGAGCCACCATCTGTGAACCCAAAGGAAGAGCTTAGATTTGAAAAGGGCATGGTCTTTTCATGCGAACCAGGAATATATTTAAACAGAAAGTATGGAATCAGGATAGAAGATGACTATCTGATAACCGATAAAGACGCTGATAAGTTGGGAAAGTTTAGTGACTCGATGATTATTTGCGGCTAATTTTTAAGGAGGCTTTTGTAATGGCATTAACAGCAGATTTAAGACCAGGTCATGTTTTCAAGCACGAAGGAACACTTTGGGAAGTAGTTCAGTTTCACCATGTTCAAAGACCGAGGCTCGCGCCTTTAGTAAGACTTAAAATGAGAAACTTCAAACTCGGAACAGTTGTAGAGAGAACTTTCTCACCTGATGACAAAATGGAAGATGCTCGCGTGGATGAACGCAAGCTGCAGTTCATGTACAAACTAAATGAAGTTTTTCATTTTATGGATACCGAAAACTATGAACAGTACGAATTCAACGAAAAACAAGTTGGCGAACAATCACAATTTTTAAAAGAAGAAATGATGTGTTCTATGCTTATGTTTGAAGGCGAAGTTTTAGGAATCAATGTACCTAATAAAGTTGATTTAAAAGTAGTCACAGCGCCTCCTGCTTCTAAAGGAGACACTGTTGGTAATGCCACTAAGCTGGTAACGCTTGAAACTGGAGCAGAAGTTTTAGTTCCTTTATTTATTAAAGAAGGCGATACCGTGAGAGTAGATACCAGAAATAGCGAGTATGTAGAAAGAGTTTAAAAAAAAGATTAAGGCGGTGTTTCCAATGGCAAAAAAAGAAAACGGAAAAAAACTCAATCTTGAAGTATTAAACGAAGCTTTAAAAATCATGGACAAGGGCGACCTTGTAGAAATGATATATGAAGAACATGATTTAAAAATAAAACTTACAAAAGCAGGAGCTATCACAAGTTCCATGCAGTCTGCTCCTGTGCAACATTATAGTCCAGCACCTGTGGCAGCTATTCCTGCCGCAGCAGTAGTATCTAATGAACCTAAAAAATTAGTTGAAGATGCTAAGACCGGTATTATCAAATCACCTATGGTCGGTACTTTTTATAAAGCAGCTTCACCAGAAACACCTGCTTTTGTAAAAGTCGGAGATATGGTGGAAGTCGGTAAAACAGTTTGTATAATAGAAGCCATGAAAATAATGAATGAAATCAAATCCGAAATCAAAGGTAAAGTAAAAGAAATAGCCGTAGAAAATGCTCAAGCAGTAGAGTTTGGTCAGCCATTAATAATAATCGAGAAATCCTAAATAAGTTAGCGAAAGGGGAATAACCTTGTTTAAAAGAATACTAATCGCGAACAGGGGCGAAATAGCCCTTCGCATAATACGCGCCTGTAAGGAAATGGGAGTAGAAACTGTTGCCGTATATTCGGAAGCTGATGAAAACTCTCTTCATGTCAGATACGCTGACCATGCTGTATGCATAGGTCCTGCTCAATCAAAATTAAGCTATCTCAATATACCTGCTATTATTTCAGCCGCAGAAGTAACTGATGCTGAAGCCATACATCCAGGCTACGGATTTTTAGCCGAAAATGCTCACTTTGCTGAGTTATGTGCACAGTGTAATATCAAGTTCATAGGCCCGTCACCTTCATCAATCAAAGCCATGGGAGACAAAGCTCAGGCAATAGCAACCGCTACTGCCAACAAAGTGACTACAGTACCAGGCTCTGGCAGAATTTTGAAAGATGAAAATGATGCAGTAGAAATATCCAAAAAAATCGGTTTTCCTATCATGATAAAAGCCACAGCGGGTGGAGGCGGTCGCGGTATGAGAATAGCGCATACCGAACTTTCATTAAGAAGCGCGTTTAAAACTGCAAGCCAAGAAGCACTCACTGCTTTTTCAAACCCTGATTGTTATCTTGAAAAATTTATTGAAGAACCACGGCATGTAGAAATACAAATAATGTGTGACAATCACGGAAATTATATCGCATTAGGCGAAAGAGATTGTTCTGTTCAAAGAAGACATCAAAAACTCATCGAAGAATCGCCTTCACCTATGCTTAGCGAAAAAACAAGACATGAAATGTGCAGCCAGGCAACAAGACTTGCTCGTGCAGTTAAGTACGAAGGCGCTGGAACTGTAGAGTTTATTATGGACAAATGGGGACATTTTTATTTTATGGAAATGAACACAAGAATACAAGTTGAACATACTGTAACAGAAGAAGTTACTGGCTTTGACCTTATCAAAGAACAAATAAGAGTAGCAGCTGGTTATAAGCTCACAATACCAAACAAAGAAATAAAACTACGCGGTCATGCTATAGAGTGTAGAATAAATGCCGAAGATCCTGATAATAATTTCTGTCCATCTCCTGGTACCATAACAGAATACAATGTTCCAGGTGGGCCTGGTATCAGAGTGGATACTCATGTTTATAAAGGTTATAAAATACCTCCTTACTATGATTCCATGGTAGCAAAAATTATTGCCAAAGGAAAAAATAGAACTGAAGCTATAGCAAGAATGAAAAGAGCTTTAGATGAATTTGTCATAGAAGGAATCAAAACAACAATTCCGCTTCACAAAAAAATACTTGACCATAAAGATTTTGTAAGTAGCAATTACTCAACTTCTTTCATAGAAAAAATGGAAAAAGAAAAATCACTTAAGGGGTAAACTATGGCAGAACATAGAGACGCCGGTAATATCAAAATATCAGATGAAGCTATAGCCTCAATTGCTGCTATTGCCAGCAAAGAAATTGATGGGGTTGTAGATTTAGACGGTGGCAAAGCAGCAGCTTTTGCTGAAGCCATAGGCATAGTAAACTTAAAAAAAGGAATTGAAGTAGAGCTCCTAAATGAAAATGTATCTCTTACAATAAATATAATTGTTGATTTTGGTAAAGAAGTATCTGATGTAGCAGCCGAAGTACAAGACAAAGTAAGAGAAGCCATAGAAACTATGACTGGTTTAAATGTCACTAAAATTAATGTCAATGTAAACGGCGTAAGAAAAAATAAAGGTCCAAAAGATAATTCTTACAACATATAATCTTTAAGGAGGTTTTACATGAGATATTTTAATAGAATAATAATTATCATAAACACCGCATTGTTTTTATTCGTAGGTGCTATGTTTGTCGCGGTGAGTTCTCCCTCTGGAGCCAATAAATGGCTTCTCTCAACTACTGAAAATGTAGTCAAACTTTTAAGTCCAGAAACGCCAGGAATAATTGCTATCAATATCGCTATCTTTTTTAGTGGTTTATTTTTTATCTTTATTGCTCTATTTACCATATTTGGAAATATAGAGAAAAGACGCAGTGAAAGAACAGTGGTTTTAGAATCTCCTTTAGGTGAAATTTTAGTGTCTTTAGGGGCTATAGAAGATTTCTCAAGAGTAGTAAAAAACCAGATAAACGGCGTAAAAGACATAAAAGGTAAGGTTATTTCCACAAGAAAAGGCCTTCGTGTGACTGCCAGAGTTACCCTATATTCAGACCGCTCTGTCGCAGATGTGACTCAGGAAATCCAGGAAGCTATAATAAAATATATACAATTTACCTTAGGCATAGACAATGAAATAAAGCCTATAGTTATAGTAAGTAAAGTGGTCTTCAGACAAAAGGAAGAAACCAAATGAATGAGCTCTTTAAGATAATTATTCTGAATTTTTGGAGAATAATTGGTCTTATTGTATTTTTTCTACTTGCACTTTTTCTCGTTATCTTCGGCTTTTTTAAAACTCTTTTTATTATAGCCATTACTGCTCTTGGTTTTATGCTGGGTAAATGGAAAGACGAAGGCGTTTCTTTTTCTAAAGTTATAAAAGATATTTATACTTCCATGCGCGTCCAACGCTAATGAAAAATAAGAAAAATATATTTACTCTTATAGATGCTAATGTCAATCGTGCCAAAGAAGGTCTGCGTGTTATAGAAGATGTTTCCCGTTTTATCATTTCAAATAAAAAAATTACCTTAAAACTAAAATCAATTAGACACGATACTGATATCGCTCTTAAACTAATTTCTGCCGATTACTTGTCACTTTTAAAAAACAGATACTCCGCAGACGATGCAGGAAGGCATAGCAAAAATAAAAGTGAGTTTTCAAGAAGAAATACTTTAGACATTATGATATCAAACTTCAAACGCGCTGAAGAATCTTTTAGAGTATTAGAAGAAATATCAAAACTAATAAACCCTAAGGCAGCCCATATATTTAAAGAGCTCAGATATAAAACTTACGAATTGGAAAAAGAAACACTTCTATAATATGATGAACCTTTCATGCCTTTCACTCTATGTTATTTTAGATACCGATTATCTCAACTCTTTAGGTAAAAACTATTTTACTACGCTCCGTAACTGTTTAAAGGGTGGAGCCACTTGTATTCAACTTCGCTCAAAAACAATGACTGATGATGTGTTTTATCACACTGCTCTTAAAATACAAAAAATATGCGCCTCATATAAAGTTCCTCTAATTATAAATGACAGGGTAGCCATAGCCGTCCTAATACACGCTGACGGAGTTCATTTAGGAAAAGAAGACCTGCCTTACTCACAGGTTAAAAAGATATTTAAAGGTATTATAGGTCTCTCCTCTGATAATTTAAAAGAAGCCAGTAGCTTGGACGCTTTGCACGCTTCCTATATTGGTGTAGGTCCAGTATATCCTACTGAACAAAAAAATAAAAAAGCTATTGGAATAAAACAAATGAAATTAATTAATCTTTCACTTGTGACTCCCGTAGTTGCAATTGGTGGAATAAATGAGTATAATATACCCGCACTAAAAAGCAGCGGGATTAAATATTTTTCTTTTATATCCGGAATCCTCGGAAGTAAAGACATTCTCGCACAAACTAAAAAGGTAAAATTAGTAATTTACCATAAGGAGTAAGATATGACACAATTAGAAGCAGCAAAGAAAAAAATAATAACGCCTGAAATGAAAGAAGCGGCCGCTTATGAATCAATAGATGTAAATGAATTAATGCGTTTAATCGCTGCAGGCGAAGTAGTAATCACAAAAAACATAAACCACAAAAACTGTAAAGCCACTGCCATAGGCAGTAAAATGAAAATTAAAGTCAATGCCAATATAGGAAGTTCTCAAGATAAATGTTCTATAGATGACGAAATAAACAAACTAAAAACAGCCATAAGTGCTGGTGCTGACGCTGTTATGGATTTATCCACAGGCGGCGATTTAAAAGCAATACGACTTGCTATGATGAAAGAATCAACAGTTCCTATAGGAACTGTTCCTATATATGAGGCTGCTGTAAAAATTACAGGAAATAAAAAAGATATAACACAACTTACAGCAGATGATTTATTTGAAGTAATAGAAGACCACGGAAAACAGGGAGTTGATTTTATTACTGTCCATTGTGGGATTACACAAGCAGCCGTAAACTCTATGATGAAACAAGGTCGCATACTTGATACTGTTTCTCGCGGTGGTACCTTTCTTGCCGTTTGGATAATGAAAAATAAAAAAGAAAATCCTTTATACGAACAATATGACAGACTCTTAGATATTGCTTACAAATATGATATGACCTTATCCTTAGGTGATGCTATGAGACCTGGTTGCTTAGCTGATGCCACAGACAGGGCGCAAATACACGAATTACTTATATTAGGAGAGCTCGCAAAAAGAGCTTATGAAAAAAATGTTCAGGTTATGATTGAAGGGCCTGGACATATGCCTATCAACCAGATAGTGGCAAATATGCAATTACAAAAGAAGCTATGTAATAACGCTCCTTTTTATGTTTTAGGCCCCTTGGTGACCGATATAGCCCCTGGATATGACCATATTACAGCAGCAATCGGTGGGGCTTTGGCTGCTTCTGCAGGTGCAGATTTCTTGTGTTATGTAACTGCTGCTGAACATTTAAAGCTTCCTGATATAGATGAAGTCCGCGAAGGTGTTATAGTTTCAAGAATCGCTGCGCACGCAGCAGATATAGCCCGCGGAGTGCCACACGCTATGGAATGGGATATAAAAATGGCAAAAGCCCGCAAGAATCTTGATTGGGAAGCACAGATAAATCTTTCTATAGATCCTATCAAAGCAAGAAAAATGAGAGACACTTTGCCTTTACAAAATCAAGAAGTATGTTCTATGTGTGGCGAATATTGTGCTATTAAAGAAATGAATAAAGCCATAGAAGGCAAATAATAAAACTAAAGAAACCTAATTATTCTTTATAGACCAAGGCTATACAAAGTCCTGCTGCCACATAGCTTACAAGGCCCTGAGCCAGCCACAACATAATCACATCTGATTTAAAGGTCCCTGCCACTAAAGACATAATAAGTGGCTGTGATATCAAGATAAACCATACTGTAAAGCCCCAAAACATACCTTTAAGTAAATGTCCACCTGGCATACCTTTTGCCATAAAAGAATAAAAAATAGCCATAATAAGTCCCATTCCTATATTCAAAAACATAAGCTTATAAAATAACTTCATTGAAAAAGCTTCCTTAAAGAATTCTTTAATTGAAGGATCAGATATATTCCCTGTGTAATTATAAGAAATACTCGCTACAAGAAAAAGAATTACACCTGCGAGTACACCTGCTAAAAATATTTTTATCAATTTGTCCATGTAAAACCTCCTCTTTAATTTTTATAATTCTAACACAAGTAATATATGAAATCAATGTGGTTCATAAAAAGATAAAAAAACTTATAATTTTATCATTGAATTAATTATTAATTATGCTATAATAACTCATTATTTAAGTGGTTTTAGTTGCATAAATTTCATGTTATTAAGTTGTTAACAATTATTTAATACGAATGTGGATAAGATTTAAAACGGCTTTAATATATGGAGTATTTAGGTGTTGAAACGGTGAGTAAGTAACCTGTTTATAATGTGGATATCTTTTATTAAAATGGAAGAAAGGGGACTAACAGCATGGCTTTTGAATGGAATAATATTATTAACAAAGTAAAAACAGATTCAACTTCTTTACATATGTGGCTTGAAAAATCAACTGCTCTATATGATGATGCTACAAACAAACTTGTTATAGAAGTTCCCAGCCAACTTCATAAAAAAAACCTAACCGACAAATATATACCTGAACTTCTTTCTTTGATAAGACCTATTACAAATGATTCTATTTCTATTGATATAGATATAAAAAAAGTTGTAAATCAGAAAATTGACATTTCCCAAAAAATAACTATTAAGGATGTTCAGATTTCACTTCCTCTTGATAATCCAGCAGGACATATCCCTTACCTTAATACAAAATTTAAATTTGATAATTTTATAGTAGGACATTCAAACAGATTTGCGCACGCCGCAAGTAAAGCAGTTGCCGAGGCACCTGGACAGACATACAATCCACTTTTTATATACGGAGGAGTAGGACTTGGCAAAACGCATTTGCTTCATGCCATAGGGAACTATGTTTATGAAAAAAATCCACAAACCAAAATCTTAATAACCACAGCAGAAAAGTTTATCATAGAAGTAGTCGCTCATATAGGAAGCAAGAAAATGGATGAGTTTAAAGAAAAATATAGAAGCGTTGATTTGCTTTTAGTAGACGATATAGAGTTTCTACAAAAAGGTGAACAAGCCAGAGAAGAGTTTTTCCATACCTTTAATGAATTATCAAACTTAAATAAACAAATAGTTGCTACATCCGACTCTCCACCACAAGAATTAAAACTTGAAGAAAGATTAAAATCACGCTTTGCAGCAGGTATCATAGCAGATATACAACCTCCCAACTTCGAGACAAGAGTCGCCATACTGCGTCTTAAAGCAAAAGAAATAAATAAAGTAGTACCTGATGTGGTTCTCGCCTTTATTGCTGAAAATGTTGACACTAACATTAGATTTTTAGGCAGCACCTTTTCTACTATGATAGCATTATCAAATCAACCAGGTTTTGAAATAAATCTTGACCTTGCCAAACAGGCCTTGAAACTTACTAATCCTTCTTTTGAATCAAATAAAAAAATCGGTATAGACCTCATACAACAAGTTGTATCAGAATATTATGGTATTAAAATTCAGGATTTATCTTCAAGAAAACGCCCAGAGAACATTGCCAATGCAAGACAGATTGCTATGTACATAACAAGAAACCTTACAGAGTATTCCTTAGTCCAGATAGGACAGTATTTTGGAGGAAAAGATCACACCACAGTAATGCATGCAATAAAAAAAGTAGATCAATTAATAAAATCTGATGATAAATTTAAAGCTACTATAGACGAACTGATGGTTAGGATAAAAAAATGAGTGTTAATAGCTTGTGTATATAATAATAATAACCTGTTGATACTATTTGTGATTAAAATTTGTTGTGGATAAATAGTAAGTTATGTATTAAAATATGGTAATTATTAACATTAACTATCCTTAGAAAGATGTAAGTTTTATAAAGGTTTAAAGTTGTTAGTGTTATTAACAATACAACAACAACAACAATCTTTATATATAACATAAAGCTTTTATTGTTATAGGACGAAATTTTGTGGAAAACATTTTAAAGGAGGCACTACATGAAGTTTACAACAAAAAGGTCGGAGATTTTAGATTCGCTTCAAATTGCACAATTTTTTATTTCTACAGGTTCTACTTTACCACTTTTATCAAACATACTTTTTGAAGTAGATAATGAATTTCTTTATTTATCAGCAACAGATATGGATATAAGTATAAAGATTAAATGTAAGGTAGATAAAATAGAAAGACCAGGGAAAACAACAATTCCTAAAAAAATAATAGCTTTAATTAAAGAGTTTCCAGATGATGAAATAAAAATAGACACTGATAAAAATGATAATACAAAAGTACAGTGTAAAAAAGCTTCTTATAAAATAAATGGACTTCCTGCTGAAGATTTTCCTTTTCTTCAACTTGATGATAAAAAATTAGACACTGTAAAAATGTCACAAAGACTTTTAAAAGATATAATAGCAAAAATGTATTATGCTGCTTTAAAAGATACTACAAAAAGAAATTTAAATGGAGTATTTTTTAAATTTGAAGGAAATAAAATAGAAGCAGTGGCTACTGACGCTCATAGACTTGCTTATTACAAAGCAGAAATTAAAACAGGTGTTAAAACAAAGTGTGATTACATAATTCCTCTAAAAACTATAAATGAAATAGTTAAAGTTTTATCTGATGATGATACTAAAGAAATTACAATGAATTTTTATGAAAAAGTAATTTCATTTCAATTAGATAATATGGAAATAGTTTCAAGAATTATTGATGAAAATTACCCAAACTATAATCAGGTAATTCCAAAAGAGTTTCATATGGAAGCATTTGTTAATAAAGAAGATTTTGCTTCTGCAATCAGAAGAGCGGCTACTATCACAAGCGACAAATCAAAAATAGTAATAATGAAATTAGAAAAAAATAAATTAATAATTAATGCACAATCACCAGATGAAGGAGAGGCACTTGAAGAAATAGATATAAAATATGATGGAGAACCTATTGAAGTTTCTTACAATGCAGCCTACATTATGGATGTATTAAAAGTAATAGAATCAGACACCATAGAAATTAAACTTATCAGCACTATGAATCCAGGCATAATCAAAGGAAAAGGCAATGATGATTTCCTTTATGTTGTAATGCCAATCAGAAAATAATAGGAGAAAAAGCATAATATGCAGGAAAAACTAACTTCACAGATAAGGATTACCACGATAGAAGACGAGATGCAAACATCTTATCTTGATTATTCAATGAGCGTTATAGTAGGAAGAGCCCTTCCAGATATAAGAGATGGTTTAAAACCGGTTCAAAGAAGAATTTTATATACGGTTTATGATATGGGCTTATATTATGGAAGACCTTATAGAAAGTCAGCGAAAATTGTCGGAGAAGTTATGGGTAATTATCACCCTCACGGCGATTCTTCTATATATGAAGCAATGGTTAGAATGGCGCAGACCTTTACCTTTAGAATGCCTTTAATTGATGGACAGGGTAACTTTGGTTCTGTTGACGGAGATCCGCCAGCTGCAATGCGTTATACCGAAGCCAGAATGCACAAGATTACTGAAGAAATGATTAAAGACCTTGATAAAAATACTGTCGATTTTGTTCCTACTTATGACGAATCAAGTAAAGAACCTTCCATATTTCCAGTAGGTTTTCCAAATCTTCTCGTAAATGGTTCTACGGGTATTGCTGTGGGTATGGCAACAAATATACCTCCACATAATTTAGGAGAAGTAATAGACGCGGTTATCTATATCATTAATAATAAAGGCGCTAATATAAAAGTAGAAGAACTTATAAAGATAATGCCAGGTCCTGATTTTCCTACAGCAGGATACATAATAGGTAAAGACGGCATAAAAAAAGCTTATGAAACAGGTCGTGGTTCCATAGTAATGCAGGCAAAAGCAAAAATAGAAGAAACAAAAAAAGGAAAACAACAGATAGTAATTACAGAATTACCATATATGGTAAATAAAGCACAACTGATAGAAACCATAGCAGAACTCGTCAGAGAAAAAAAGATAGAAGGAATATCAGACCTACGCGATGAGTCCGACAAGGACGGAGTAAGAGCAGTTATTGAAATTTCAAGAAATGATAATGCTGAAGTTGTTTTAAATCAATTATACAAACACACTGTTATGAGAACTTCTTTTGGTGTGAATATGTTGGCTCTGGTTAATGGCAGACCTAAAACTTTAACATTAAAAGAAATATTAGAAAACTTTATTGAATATAGAAAAGAAATAATAGTAAGAAGAACTAAGTTTGAATTAAATAAAGCAGAGAAACGCGCGCATATACTTGAAGGACTTCTTATAGCTTTAAAATATTTAGATAGAGTTATAAAATTAATAAGAGCATCAAAAAATGTGGAAGCAGCGAGAGAAGGTCTTATAACTACTTTTAAACTTTCACCAGTACAGGCACAAGCAATTCTTGATATGAAATTACAACAGTTGACAGCGCTTGAAGTTGAAAAACTTGAAAAAGAACTTGCTGAATTGAAAAAAATAATTGAAGACTTAAAAGCACTGCTTGCGAGCGAAAAGAAAATATTTGCTCTCATAGTTAAAGAATTAATGGATATAAAAGCAAAATTTGCTGACGAGAGAAGAACAGAAATAATTGCTCGCGAAAAAGAAATAACCATAGAAGATATGGTTCAAGATGAAGACATGGTAGTCACTATGACTCACAAAGGTTTCATAAAAAGAACATCTTCCTCAGTATATAAAGCACAAAAACGCGGAGGGCGCGGAATAATCGCGGTCACCACAATGGACGAGGATTTTGTTCAGGATATTTTTGTAGCGAACACTCATGATTATATGATGTTCTTTACTTCTAAAGGACGCTGCCACTGGTTAAAAGTTTATGAGATACCAGAAGCGGCAAGGACGGCAAAAGGTAAAGCTATAGTCAGTATGTTAAAAATGGATGATGGCGAGAAAATCGCTTCTTATGTGGCTGCCAAAGAGTTTAAAGAAGACCAATTCTTACTTATGGTTACTGCCAATGGAACGGTGAAAAGAACCAGTCTTGCTTTATTTGCCAATCCACGAGCTGGTGGCATAATTGCAATCGGACTAAGTGACGGAGATACTCTTATAGAAACAAAACTTGCGAAAGTAGACGATCAGGTATTTATAGCTACAACAGAAGGTAAGGCTATAAGATTTGACGCAAAAGATATTCGTGAAATAGGTAGAACGGGTATGGGCGTCAGGGGAATTAATTTAAATAAAAAAGATAAAGTAATCTCAATGACAGTACTGCACAAAGGTGATGATGTTACTTTACTTACTGTTACCGAAAACGGATTTGGTAAAAGGACAAAAGTAAAGGAATATCGCGAGCAAAGTCGCGGAGGTAAAGGTTTAATCAATGTAAAAGTAACCGCCAAAACAGGAAATGTGGTCGATATAAAACTCGTTAATGATGTAGATGAGCTTATTCTTATTACTACAAAAGGCAATTTAATAAGGACAAAAGTCAAAGACATCAAAACAATAGGAAGAAACACACAGGGTGTGCACCTGATAAAGATTAAAGATGGTGAAAGAGTTGGTGCTGTAGCAATAGTTATGGAAGAAGAGGAAGAGAAGGTAGAAGAATAAAGACGAGAAGTAAAATATAGAGTTCGTCTTTTTAGGAGGATTTGCTACATGAATAAAAATAGTTTATTTACAAAAATTATTTTAATAAGCTTATTAGTTTTTACTATTCCTACTTTGTTATTTTATTATTATGATAATAAAAGAGTTAATCAACTAAATCTAATGCAGATGAAGATAGTTACGACAGAAAATCAAAAGGAAACAGAGGTAGTAAAGGCCCAACTTACTGGGAAAATAGATGAAGCATATAAAATATTAAGCGTATTTGATAAGGGTTTAATAGAAAAAAAGTATTCTGTAATTACAGAGAATGTTTTATTGAAAAGCGGAAACTATTCTGACAAAGCGTTTTTAAGAAAAATAGAAGTGCAGTTTACAAAAATTACGAAAAACTTTAATTCAGGAATAGCTTTGCTAATGCCAAACGGAACAGTAATAAGTACTACAAAAAGTTCTATTAAAAAAGTTGATTTTAAAGTTAAAAGTGGTTTTATACAGAGCGTGTCTTCAAAACAGACCACAATAGACGAGAAGTTCAAAGGTGGCTTTGAATATTTTATTCCTATAAATGACTTAAAGGGAGTACCTGTAGCAATCCTTTATGTAAATGAACCATCAGATGTAGCAGCGGCTTTAATTAGAAAAAACACTCAGTCCGCCACAGGAACGAACTTTATTATAAATACGAATGCAGTAATGTTGCTTAATTCCGATATTAATAGGGAAAACACAGACAGTCTGTTAGCCGCTGCTGATGGCAAAGATATTATTAATGATGCTGGCGCGGAGAACCAAATAAGAATTGTTGAATATAATAATTTAAAAGGTTTGATTGCATATAGAAAAGTTGAGTCACTTAATTTGATTTTATGTATCTTTACACCAGATGCAGATTATAAGTTTATGCAGAAAAAAATTAATGTTTTTGAATCTGCCTTGTTAGGAAATGAGTATGGAGTGCCTACTTATATACTGCTATTGATTGTTATTATACTTGGATTTATATGGGCTTTGGCTTTGAGTGGCGAACCTTTTTATCCTATTAAAAAAATAGTTAAGGCTTTATCACATATAGATGAAGAAAGCTTTACAGAAATGCTTCCAAAAATTAAAAAGGGAGAATACAAAAAACTTCTCGACTCTTTAATTATTTTGCGTGGAAGAATACATGCTTCAGAAGATAAAGCGGAAAAACTTTCTTTAATGTCAAAGGAACTTGAAGAAGAACTTTCAAGAGAAGCTTCAAAAGCAGATGCTGAGATATCACAAATGCGAGATGCCTTGAAAATAGCTGAGAGAAGTAAAGCAACGATTAACGAAGAACTAATTAAGTTAAAAAAAGAATTTGAACATAAAGGAGAAAGTCTTCCTACAGTTAAAGACTTACTTGCTTCTGCAGATAAAATTACAAATGATAAAAAAATATCTATACCTGGGAAAAATACAGTAGTAGATGAAAAATTATTAAAAAACAATGAACCAGTAAAAAAAATAATTAATGATAAGGATAAAAAGTCCTAAAAAATTATTTTAAAGTTTGAAAGACGGTGTTTATGGATAATATAAAGGATTTGATTGAAAAGTTTGTAAATAAAAACAAGATAGATAAAGTAGATGAAGGCGATATTATGAAGGATAACTGGGAAAAAATAGCCGGTGACCTTGCAAAAGGAACAATGCCTTTTAAATATGATAAAAAGAAGCTTTTTCTTTATGCTGAAAATAGCGTAATAATGAGTGAAATTACCTATAAAAAGAGGCTTTTGAAAAACAGAATTAACGCATATTTTAAGAAAGAAACAGTAAAGGAAATAATTGCAAGGATGAGACAGTGATTAAACCTCTGCATATTGGCGGAGACCTTGTTTTAAATTCCCAAGACATTATAGGGATTTTTAGTAATGTGGAAAGTAATAATATGTTTTTGGAAAGCTTTAAAAGCAAGTTTAGATTAAGAAATATATCAGAGAAGAATAAAAGTTTTGTTTTAGTGAAAAAGCGGAGAGATCCGCTTATTTATTATTCTAAGATATCAGCTGGGAAATTGATTCAAAGACTTAATATGGAAAATTCAGGAGGAAATTAAATGGCTAAGAAGATAAAAAAGGTAGAGAAGAAGAAAGATAAAAAAGTTGCAAAAAAATCAGCAGATCTATTTGAAACGAGTCAAAAAAATGATTCTATGAAAGAAGATGATGACGACGACGGAAAAAATGTTTTGCCTAAAGATGATTCTTATACAGCGGATAAAATAACTGTTTTAGAAGGTCTGGAAGCCGTAAGAAAAAGACCGGCTATGTATATAGGAAGTACTTCTACAGCTGGACTGCATCACTTGGTTTATGAAATTGTTGATAACTCTATAGACGAAGCTATGGCTGGTTTTTGTAATGATATTGGAGTCACCATACATACTGATAATTCTATAACTGTAACTGATAATGGCAGAGGAATGCCTGTGGATATGCACAAACAGCAGAAAAAATCTGCTTTGGAAGTTATTATGACAGTCCTTCACGCTGGTGGTAAGTTTGATCATAGCTCATATAAAGTTTCAGGTGGTTTACACGGTGTAGGTGCTTCAGTTGTAAATGCTTTGTCTGAATGGCTTGAGGTAGAAGTTAGACGCGGTGGAAAAGTTTATTTTCAGCGCTATATAAGAGGCGTATCAGAAGAACCTGTAAAAGTTATTGGGGATGCTAAAAAAACAGGAACGAAAACAAGATTTAAACCAGATCACAAAATATTTGAAGTTCTTGTTTTCACTTATGAAACAATTGCTAATAGAATGAGAGAATTGGCATTTTTAAATAAAGGTATAAAGATTAGAATGAAAGATGAAAGAGATAGTGAAAAAGACGAAGTTTTTCAGTTTGATGGTGGACTAAGTGAGTTTGTAAAGCACTTGAATAAAAACAGAGAAACCATAAATAAAAAACCTATTTATATAGAAGGCGATAAAGACAAAATACATGTAGAAGTTGCCATACAGTATAATGATGGTTTTGCGGAAAACATGCTTTCGTTTGTAAATAATATTCGCACTATAGAAGGTGGTACACACTTATCTGGTTTTAAAACAGCGCTTACAAAAGCAGCTGGTAATTTTGCCAAGAAAAATAATCTTATTAAAAATGATAAAATATCTCTTCAGGGAGATGATGTTCGTGAAGGTTTGAGTGCGATTGTTTCTGTGAAGGTTCCAGATCCGCAGTTTGAAGGACAGACAAAAGCGAAACTTGGAAACTCGGAAGTGGAAGGTATTGTAAACTCTTTTGTATATGAAAAGCTCGCAGCTTATTTTGAAGAAAATCCGACAGAAGCAAAAAGAATAATCAGTAAGGCCTTAGGTGCAGCAGAAGCTCGCGAAGCAGCAAAAAAAGCCAGAGATTTAGCTCGCAGAAAAAGTTCGCTTGATTCTGGTGGTTTGCCTGGCAAGCTAGCTGATTGTCAGGAAAAAGATCCAGCTCTTTGTGAGCTATATCTTGTAGAAGGAGATTCTGCAGGCGGTTCCGCAAAACAAGCACGCGATAGAAAATATCAGGCCATACTTCCGTTAAAAGGAAAAATTCTTAATGTAGAAAAAGCCAGAATAGATAAGGTGTTAAATAATGACGAAATTAGGACTATTATTACTGCTATAGGCGGGGGTATTGGAAAAGATACATTTACCCTTGCAAATGTTAGGTATAATAGGATAGTTATAATGACTGATGCGGATGTGGACGGAGCCCATATTAGGACGCTTCTTTTAACATTCTTCTTTAGACAAATGAGACCTTTAGTTGATGCGGGTTTTGTTTACATCGCACAACCACCGCTTTACAAAGTTAAAAAAGGTAAAGCAGAACAATATATGCTTGATGATAAGGCTATGAATATATATCTCACAGATGAAGGGACTAAAGATCTTAAACTTGTTCAGCTTTCAAAAAAAGGAAAAGGAAATAAGGAACTGAATGAAAAAACTTTGATTGAAATCTTGAACGACATAATAGAGATAGAGCATCTTATCCCAAGAATGAAAAAATCAGGAATGAACATAGACAGCTATTTACAAAATAGAGGAAGCTGGAAAAAACTTCCTATGTTTGAAGTTATCATAAAAGACAAATCAGATTATGCTGATACAGAAAAAGAACTTCCAGAGCTTGTAAAAAAGGCTCTTCCTAAGGTATCTAAAAAATCAACACTTGAAGAAATAATGGAAGAGGTAGAAAAGAAAAAAGACTTGATAAAAATAATAGATTTAAGAGACAGAGCGGAATTAAGAATAATAGAAGAAGTAATGAAAAATCTTGAAAGCAAAGGACTTGATGCAGACGAACTTTTTGAAGAAGAGCTTGAAGCTTTAACAGTAGAAGGAAAAGATGACGAAGAAAAAGAAGAAAAGAAAAAGAAGCTAAGCCCTATGTTTAAGGCCATAGATTCAGAAGGCGAAACTATAATATTTTCTGTGAAGGAATTAATTGAGTTTATTAAACAAAGAGGAAAAAGAGGACTTGGCATACAAAGATACAAAGGCTTGGGAGAAATGAATCCTATACAGCTTTGGGAAACAACCATGGATCCTGAAAGACGGACCATGTTGCAGGTGGGTATGGAAGACGCTGCTAAAGCCGATGAAGTGTTTAATGTGTTAATGGGTGATGAAGTTGAACCAAGACGCCAGTTTATAGAAAAGCATGCTCTTGAAGTAAAAAACCTGGATGTATAGTCTGGTAAAAAATAATTATGAACAAATGGAGTTAGGAATGAGTAGCAGTAAACATGAATTCAAAGGTGCAATATTTGATGTGGATGGAGTTATTGTTGACACAGCCCACATACATCATAAATCATGGGAAATAGTTTTTAAAAAATACGGTAAAACTTTTACCTTTAAAGATTTTAAATCAAAAATAGATGGTAAACCAAGAGCCTTTGGTGCAAAAACTATATTACCAGAGGCAACGGAAAAACAAATAAAAGAAGTATGTGAAGAAAAGCAAAAACATTTTGAAAGAATATTAAACACAGGAAATATCAAAATATTTAAAACCACAGTCGCTTTCATTAAATTACTTAAGAAAAAAGGAATAAAACTTGCCATGGCGTCTTCGAGTAAAAATGCTGGACCAATTTTAAAAAAAGTAAAAATTTATCCACATTTTGACGCTGAAGTTGAAGGTGGTCTTCTAAAAAAAGGGAAACCTCATCCTGATATATTTTTAATAGCCGCAAAAAAATTGAAACTTAAACCTTCAGAATGTATTGTTTTTGAAGATGCTCAAATAGGTATAGACGCGGCAGTCAATGCAAAAATAAAATGTGTGGCAATAAATAGGGACAAAAGTCATATGATTACTGGTGCAGATTTAAGAGTAAATGATTTTAGGCAATTAAGTTTTAAAAAAATACAAGCCCTTTTCTAAACGGCCTAAATAGCAGGAGGCGTATATGAGTAAAGAAATACAAGGCCGCCAATCTAAACAAAACATTTCTAATAATATTAAACATCAATTTCTGCATTTTAATAAAAGGATTAATTTATGTATTTAATAAATACAGGTAAACTGAAAATAATGATAGGAACTATAGTGATTGTTTGGGTAATATTTGCGGTGTGTGCTTTTGGTGCTTTGGAAAGGTATATAATAGGAAAAGAAAAAATCCCATATCAAATCAAAACCAAGCAGAGCAGATTCGTACAAAATGGTTGGAAAATATGGCTAAAAGAAGGACAAGATGGGTACAAAAACTCAGTAATGAAGAAAATAACTGTATTTGGCAATGAAATACAGAGTAAGTCAATATATGAAAGTGAAGTTATAAAAAAACCAATCAATGCTTACTTAATTAAAGGGACAGCTAAATCCTCCAATCCTGTTACAGTACCAAAGGAAAGTTATGCGCATTATACTTATGATATGGTGGCTACTGCTTATGATCCATCTCCTGAATCAAATAGCCTTGAATGGGCTGGAATTACAGCTCTTGGCTGGCATACCAGATATGGCATAGCGGCTGTGGATCCAAAAGTAATTGCTCTTCGTTCCTTAATATTTGTTGAAGGATATGGTTTTGCTTGGGCAGGAGACACAGGAGGAGACATAAAAGGAAAAAGAATAGATCTTTGTTATAATACAACAAAAGAAGCATTGAGTTGGGGAAGAAGAAAAACAAAAGTTTATGTCTTAAGCGGAAAATCTTGGGATTTTTTTAGAGATAAACAAAAACAGGAAATAAAAACGGAAGATAAAAATAAATAAATGTATGTATGAATTGAATATAGTAATGAAAGAAGAAAAAATGAATATTATTTTAATAAATCCTTTTCAGACTGCAAGGAAAGAAAATATATGGACTAAAATACAAGGGAGCATGCCCCCTCTGGGGCTTGCGTATTTAGCGTCATATTTGGAATCGAAAGAAATAGATTCTACTATAATTGATATGAATGTGGAACCTGGTGATGCCTCACAACAGGTGAATCGTATTGAAGGTTCGCCAGACATAATTGGAATAACTTCTATGACAAGTGCTGTAATGAATGGTTATGAAATTGCAGCAAAGTGTAGAGAAAAGTTTCCACAAGCAAAAATTATTTTTGGTGGGGTTCATCCGACAGTTTTGCCTGAAGATGTGCTTTCAAGAGAATACATAGATTTTGTTATAAGGGGAGAAGGGGAAGAATCATTTTACAAATTTTTAATGGGACAGGATATAAAAACAATCACAGGTATGTCTTATAGAGAAAATGGAAAAATAATTCATAATCCTGATTCAACACTTATACATAATCTTGATACTTTGCCAGTACCAGCTTATAAAAAACTTCCAGTTACAAAATATATTCCTACTCTTGGTTCTTATAAAAGACTTCCTGCGATAAGCATGTTAGCCACGCGCGGTTGTCCTGGTAAATGCACTTATTGTTTTGGTTCATTTTTAGGAGGACAAGTAAGAATGCACTCTGTTGATTACCTAATAAATGAAATTAAAATGCTACAGCGTGATTTTGGTATTAAAGAGATACTTTTTTATGATGACACCTTCACAACTTATAGAAATAAAGTAAAAGAGTTTTGTAATAGGATAATTAGTGAAAAAATAGATATTTCCTGGGTGTGTTTTTCAAGAGTTGATACAATAGATGAAGAAACGCTTTTGCATATGAAAAAGGCGGGTTGTCATCAAGTTATGTATGGTATTGAATCAGGAAGTGATGAGATACTAAAAAATATAAATAAAAAAATTAATCGTCAAAAAGCAATTGAAGTAGTAAAAATGACAAAAAAAATAGGAATTGAATGCCGAACTACTTTTATGCTCGGTAATCCAGGAGAAACAGAAGAAACAATATTGAAAACCATAAAGTTTGCCATTGAGCTTGATCCTGATATAGCGCTTTTTAATGTTACAACTCCATTTCCAGGTACACAAATGTTTTCGTGGGCAAAAGAAAATGGTTATTTAACATCACAGGACTGGGCAAAATATGATTTATCAAATATGCTTATGAAGCTTCCAACTATAAGCCAAGAAAAGATAGAAGAATATTATAAAAAAGTATTTAAAATGTTTTATCATAGACCTTCTTACTTATTTAAAAGGGTTTTGAAACTGCGTAGTTGGAATGATATCAAAATGGCCTTTAAGGCAGTTTTAGCGGTATTTTTGCATTAAAAAGGCCATATAAATGGAGCAAAAGTGAGAAAAACGATTTTTCCAAGCATTATTGCTGTTACCTCAGGTGTTTTGACTGGGCTTATAGTGTATCTTGCTATGTTTGGTATCAAATCAGAGATTAGTAAACTTACAGTAAATATTTATTGCATAAGTTTTGCAATAATTTCATTACTGGCAATGCATGTTTTTACAAAGTTATTTACGGTGATTTTTAATAATAAAAGTGATAGAGAGTATGGAATAAATGGATGGATTTTTTCAATTCCTTTAGTATTGATTTTTGCATTGTTTGTTTATGTGAAATACTATTTAAAATTAAGTTTATTAACTCCTGAAGTACTTGGAAATATATATATTCCATTTCATGGTTACACACATGTCAATATGGCAAGCTTTTTCTTAATTAGTGCAGTTGGCGCAGTATGGTTGGCAGTTGTGTTTATTATGGCAATCAGATTCATAATGAGTTTTTATAGTTTTAGAAAAAATAACTTAGAAAAAGAATCGGTCAAACATATATTTCTTTTTGCCTTTATTTTTTATGTACTTACCACTTCCTTTGTTACTTTTGTATATCCTCCCACAGGAGACGAACCACACTATCTCATAGTGGCACAGTCCATAGCAGCTGATTTTGATTTTAATCTTGAAAATAATTATACTGAAAAGAAAAATTATGAGGGTTTATATCCTGTAGCACTTGATTACAAAGGATTGCATACAATCAAAGGAAATAATGGAACTGGAGTTTATACCACACACGATGTTGGGCTTTCTTTTTTGATTGCTCCTTTTGTAAAAATAGGTGGAAGATATCCAACACAACTGCTTGTAAATTTTTTGGCAGCACTTTTATGTGTCATGCTTTATTTGATGCTCTTAAGATTAGGTATTGCTCCTAATTTTTCTGCAATTGCAGCCATGTCAGCAGGTATGGCTATGCCTTTACTTGCTGGGGCGTCTTTAATATTAACTGAAATACCAGCGGCCTTACTTGTGGCTTTTTGTGTTTACACACTCTTAGGTAAAACTATTGGAAAGAGAAATTTATTATTTTTTGCAGCAATGGCTTTTATGCCATGGCTTCATGTAAAACTAATTATATTTCCAGTAGTTTTTTATTGTTATTATTATTATTTAGTCATAAAAAATAAAAGTTTTAATTTAAAAACTGAGTTCATAAATAATTTGTTCGTATTAGTGTCTGCGGGTTTATATGTTTGGTATTATTATGCGGTATATGGAATTATTGCACCTTTTGGATTAAAAGCACTTCATGAAAATATCTATTCAGCAATTCCAACAATGCAGGTAAATAAGTTTGTAATTAATCCTTTTCATTTTGTGACATCCGCTTTAGCAGCATTTTTTGATAGAGATTATGGTCTTTTGCCATATTGTTTGTTTTATGTTTTATCTTTCTGGGGAATTATTTCAGTCCTTAATAAAAAACAGTTTACCAAATTGATTCCATTATTATTGTGTGTCCCTTATCTAATTCTTTTTCTTTTATGGGAAGATTGGACTGGCTCTATGACACCTGCCAGACAGCTCATACCAATAATACCTGTATTAATTTATTATGGAATATATTTTTTAAGTTCAAATTCTTTTATTAAAACAAAAATCTTTAAGCTCATAGCAGTTTTATCTTTCTTTGTTTCTTGGTTATTACTTGTAGTTCCACCATTGCGTTATGCTGCCAGCAAGGATAAGCTTTATGCTTTTGCATCCATGCACGCACCACACTGGCTTGTTTGGTTCTTACCTCCTTTTCGCGATAATTTATTGGTTGGGATAATACAGTCAATTATATATTTATTGATAATAATATTTATATATATGAAATATAGTTCAAAAGAAAAAAATAAACATAAGATATAAATCATTTAATTATGAATTTTCGGCTTTAATGTGGATTTTTGTATCCTTTAGTGATATAATTACAAAGATTTAATTTACAAATAATCATATTTGTTGATATTAATTGACAAAACAATTAGTCAAATAATCAATAAAATACCTTATAAAATAGGAGTTTTATTGAAATTAAATATTTGCCATACCTCAGGCGGGGAGCTAGCGGTGCCCTGTACCGGCAATCCGCTTTAGCCGGGCCGAGTGGCTCTTCCGAGGGCATTTTTCCGATATGATGGAGTGGTTTTTGGCGTTGAAAGTCGGGTCTTGTGCACTCTTAATTCTTGAACCCCGTCAGGTCCGGAAGGAAGCAGCGGTAAGAGGTTTTTAAGAGGTGTTACAAGTAAGCCTGGCTGGAGCCTTAAACCTAAAACCTTAAGATCGGGAGATGTGTTCGAAGAGGGGTCCGGTATGGCATTTAAAAATATAAAATGGAGAAATTAATATAAATGGAAAATAATTATCAGGTGTTTGCAAGAAAGTGGAGACCACAACTATTTGACGAAATAATTGGTCAGTCACAGGTGACGGAACCATTAAAGCGTGCTATAGAGCTTAACAGAATTATGCATGCTTATGTTTTTTCTGGACCAAGAGGAGTTGGTAAAACTACTACTGCCAGAGTTTTTGCAAAAGCACTAAACTGCGAAAAAGGTCCAACCACACAACCTTGTAATGTTTGTTCTGCTTGCGTGGAAATAACTAATGGCACAGCACTTGATGTTACAGAAATAGACGGAGCTTCAAATACTGGCGTAGATAATATAAGAGAGCTCAGAGAAAGAGTTGGCCTAAGTGCTGCAAGTTCAAAATATAAAGTTTATATAATAGATGAAGTGCATATGCTTTCCACATCTGCTTTTAACGCCCTTTTAAAAACTCTTGAAGAACCACCTAAACATGTGATATTTATTTTTGCTACAACCGAACCTGAAGAAATACCGCAGACCATACTTTCCAGATGTCAGCATTTTAGATTTAAAAGAATGCCTATGGATTTGATTGTTCATAATTTGAAAGACATAGCAAGTAAAGAAAAAATAAATTGTGAAGAAAAGGCCTACTACACCGTAGCAAAGGCGGCTGACGGCGCTTTAAGGGACGGTCAAAGAATCTTTGACCAGTTAGTGACTTATGCAAGAGGGGAACAGCTAACGGATTTACTTGCAAGTGAAATGCTTGGTGAGATAGATTCAGATATTTTAAACGGATTTATAGCTGGAGTTGCCAGAAAAGATATAAAAGCTGTCATGAGTGTTTTGGAAGCAATTTTTGATAGAGGATATAACTTACAGCACTTCATGGCAAGAATTATAGAAACATTTAGAAATATGCTTTTGATAAAAACGGTAGATGATAAATCTATGATAGAGTCAAGCTTGGACCAGTATGAGTTTTTAAAGTTGGTAAGCGGCACAATTGGAAGAAAAGAAATACTCTATATGTTGCAAAAATCTCTTGAAACTGAATACAATGTCACAAAGTCAAGCTTGCCAGGGATTGTACTGGAATCATTTGCAGCGGACCTTATATTTTATTTGGGTGATAAAACAGATGGCGATGCAAACATAGAACAACCAGTTATAAAAAAATATGAAAAGCCACAAATAATAATTAAAAAGGATTCAATACCTGAAAAAAAAGTTGTGGAAACAGCAAAACCTATTGTTGTTGA
The DNA here is from genome assembly GCA_037138355.1 of bacterium. GTDB lineage: Bacteria > Oederibacteriota > PGYV01 > PGYV01 > Palsa-1178 > PALSA-1178. Next base: position 29,270 of record JBAXIL010000006.1, on the reverse strand, counting down.
ACCTCAGAAAATAATAGTTGAAGAGCCAGTTAAAGAAATAGAAGAAGAGGGAAAGTATCAGGGAATAATAATAGATGAGATAATTGAAGAGGAACAGATTAAAATATTAACAAAGGAAATAATTGAAAAACATTGGATAACAATTATAGAAAGATTAAGAACAAAAAAAGAAGATGAACTGGCAACTGCTATGGAAACAGCGGGTGTGGTTTCTTATGAAGATCCGACGCTTTATATCACTGGAGAAAATAAATTTTTTACAGATAAAATTAAAAAACAAGCAGAAGTAATAGTGGCAGTTTTAAAAGAAGAGTTTAAAAAAGATATTAACATAAACATTTTCGAAAAAAATGAATATAATGCAAAAAATAAAGTAAGTAAGGATGTTGAGGATGAAGAAGCCAAAAACAATCCAACAGTGAAGGAGTTAAGTAAAATATTTAAGTTTTCAAGTGTAGAAATAAAGAAAGCAGAAAAATAATAGAAATCTTAGGAGGCAAGCTATGAGAAACCAGGGTAATATGGGCAATATGAATGAAATACTGAAAAAAGCCCAACAAATGCAGGTGGAATTTGGAAAAATGCAGGAAGAAGTTAAGAAAAAAGAAGTAGAAGCTTCTTCTGGTGGAGGCGCTGTCATAGTTAAAGCAAATGGGGCAAAACAGATTATATCAATAAAAATAGATAAAGAATTGATTGCAGCAAATGATGTAGAAATGATACAGGATTTAGTCACAGCAGCAGTTAATGAGGCATTAAATAAAGCACAGGCAACAGTGGATGCTGAATCAAAAAAAATAACAGGAGGCATGAATATGCCGGGGTTATTTTAAGGAAAAAACTTGTATAATTACCCACACAAACTATTAAAGCTTATCAATGAAGTGTCTAAGCTTCCTGGCGTTGGGCCAAAAATGGCAGAGCGCATAGGACTTCATATCATAAAAAAAGAATATGAATACATAGATAATTTTAGTTCTGTTTTGCAGGAATCAAAAGGGCTAACTTATTGCAAAGAATGTTTTAATGTAAGTGATTTTGATTTATGCGCAATTTGTGCTGATGGCGATCGTGATAAAAAACTCTTGTGTGTTGTAGAATCTGCAGAAGAAGTGATAACAGTAGAAAGAACTGGCAAGTACAATGGTTACTATCATGTCCTCCAAGGTCTTATCAATCCTTTAAATAATTTATTACCAGACAATCTGAGAATAAAAGAGCTATTAGATAGATTGAAAAATAAAAAGGGTTTAGTACAAGAAATCATATTGGCTATAAATCATTCTGTCGAAGGCGATGCCACTTCTTTGTATATTTCAGCGCTGGCAAAAGATTATGGGCATACTATAAAAATTACAAGGTTAGCTAAAGGGCTGCCTACTGGTTCAGATATAAGGTATGCTGACGAGATAACCCTCGGGCAAGCAATCATAGAAAGAAAAGAAATATAAAATGAAAAAACCAGAGATTCTATCACCTGCAGGTAATATGGAAAAATTGCAATTTGCTTTTCAATATGGCGCTGATGCCGTATATGCGGCAGGACGGAGTTTTGGACTTAGGGAATCTGCTGGGAATTTTTCTGATGAAGAGCTTGCCAGTGCAGTAAGTCTTGCACACTCGTTGGGGAAAAAAATATATATTACTGCAAACATATTTCCTTATAACAGTGATATCAAACCTATGGAAGAATACTTTTCTTTTTTAAATACAATAAAACCTGATGGAATAATAATTTCTGATTTGGGGGCTTTTTCTGTTGCAAAAATAATGGCTCCTAATATACCTATACACATTTCAGTTCAAGCAAATAACCTAAATTATGCTGCTGTGAAGACTTGGCAACAAATGGGAGCTTCAAGGATAGTGCTCGCAAGAGAAATTTCTTTTGAAGATATAAAAGAAATAAGAGAAAAGTGTCCTGATATGGAATTGGAAATATTTGTCCATGGTGCAATATGCGTATCTTATTCTGGAAGATGTTTAATTAGTCAGTATTTGTCCGGAAGAGATGCAAATCATGGGGAGTGTACACAAGGCTGTAGATGGAAATATCGTTTAGAAGAGGAACAAAGGCCAGGAGAATATTTTGATGTAGAAGAAGATAATAAAGGAACTTATCTTTATAATTCAAAAGATTTATGTGCTTTTTTTGATCTTCACAAATTTATTGAAATAGGAATAGATAGTTTTAAAATTGAAGGCAGAATGAAAAGTCCACATTATGTGGCTGTGACAGCAGGAGTTTATAATAAAGCGGTAGAACAGTATATGAAAAATCCAAAAACATACATACCTGATCAAGCGCTTTATGAAGAGCTTTCAAAGGTATCACACAGAGAATTTACAGATGCTTTTTATTTTCCTGATAAAGTAATAACTCAAAATGTAAAGTCTTCAGCATATATAACGGGAAGTAAATATGCAGGGCATATTAAAGAAAAGGGCAATAAAATCTCTGAGAATATTTATAGTATTGCAGTAGAAGTTAAAAAAACTATGAATGTAGGAGATATTATCCAAATTTTGACACCTTCATGGAAACAATTTGATGTGAAAATTGTAGGAATACAAAGTTTGAATGGAGCAAAGCATACTTATACAAAACAATACGGTGAATTGATTATGGAACTTGAATCAAAAGAAGAGCTTGAAAAGCTATCTATACTGAGAATTAATACATAAAACTTGAGTTTGTTTCGTAAGATTTCGTAGTTATCCACCTTTTACCAACAAACCTCATAATTCTATCAGCAATAAAAAACCCATATTTTATTGTCATATTATTTAGTTAATTATATATGTCTTAGAATAATGAACATTAAAAGTACAAAGTTAGATGACAATAACATTCGTGGTTAAAGTCTTACCTTTAATATGTATTAAACCAATAGAATAATAGTCCGCACGAGTAGTTGGACTGCCAGGATTAAAAAGACGGACTCCATTATATTCAAAGTCACCGGCTATGTGGGTATGCCCAAATAAAATAATTGAAGGATTGTATTGGACAAATTGCTTATAAAGCTTATGCGTAAGTCCAAAAGGAGAGCCACTGCCATGAGAAACGCAAATTGTATGAGTACCATTAATTAAAATAATTTCATCGGTAGGCAGCTCAAGCATTTGTGTATCCATATTTCCTTTTACTACTATAACTGGAGCATAAGCTTCAAGTTCTGTGATTACATGAGGTGAAACAATATCCCCACAATGAATAATAAGATCTGTATTTTTAAAATTAGAATGCACTTTTTTAGGTAATGATTCGCTGGCATTGATTATATGGGTATCAGAAATAATGCCGATTTTGGATATATTATTTATTTCCCGCATCTTTTTTTCCTAAATCAGAAAGTATTTTGGCAAGGTCAGAACTGGAAAGCTTATCCAAAGCTGCATCGAGCTTATCTTTGCGGGGATTAGATGATTTTACTTCACCTGGTTTATCAAGACCAGCTGCCTTTACATATTTGCCTTGCAAATCACCTAAGAGCTTGAATAATAATTTCATTTCTCCAACAGTTAGATTATTTTTTGTTCTTTCTTGAATAGCCTTAATCATATTTATGGTTTGTCTGGCATGAGGGAGATTTTCTGTTTTCTTTCCTCCAGCAAAACGAGAGGCCTCACCTAAAGATATTAAGGCATTTTGATTAAGCATAAGAATCAAATTGATAAAATCTATATTGTCTTCTTGTTTATCGGCCATATATCACCTCACTTTGTATTTTATGGTTGTATTATAAGAAATTAAAGATAAAAATGCAAATAAAATCCTTTATTAAGGCCAAAAAATGATATTTAGCATAAAAATCTGTTGACCTTTAAAAGACAAAAAGCGTATAATCTAACCCTAATGTAAAGTCATAACTCCTAAGATGTTCTGACTTAAAACCATACAAATTAAAGGATGGCAAATGTTACAGATTAATGATTTATCAATTTCGTTTTCAGGTCAACAGGTATTAAAAGATATTAGCTTTAACATACATGGTGGAGAACGCATAGGTCTTGTAGGCCGTAATGGGTCTGGTAAGACCACTTTGTTTAAAATCCTGACAGGAGAGTTACATCAGGACGATGGCAGAATTTTAGTTCCAAAGAACTATACCATAGGATATTTGAAACAGCATCTGAAATTCAACCAACCTACACTTTTGGAAGAAGCATGCTTAGGACTTCAGGAAGAAGAAAAAGATCAAATATGGAAGGCAGAAAAAATACTTGCTGGGCTTGGTTTTACTGAAGAAGAACTTAATAAATCACCGCTTGAATTTTCTGGCGGATTTCAGGTACGCTTAAATCTGGCAAAAGTACTACTCGCGGAACCACATTTATTACTTTTGGATGAACCTACCAACTACATGGATATAGTATCTTTAAAATGGCTCGCGCGTTTTTTACAACGCAGGGAAAACGAGTTAATGATAATCACCCATGATCGTGACTTTATGAACGCTATCACCACACATACTATGGCCATTCACCGAAAAGGCGTGAAAAAAATACAGGGTGATACCATAAAACTTTTTGAACAGATAGCAGTGGAAGAAGAAGTATATGAGAAGACAAGATTAAAGGATGAAAAGGTTCGTAAAGAAACTGAAGAATTTATAAACCGATTCCGTGCTTTGGCTGCGCGAGCAACGCTGGTGCAATCCAGAGTTAAAGCGTTGGCAAAAATGGGAAAAAGGGAAGAGCTTACAAAAGAAGCTGAATTAGGATTTAAATTTAATGCTGCAGAATTTGAGGCACATTATCCTATGAAGTTGGAAAAACTTTCTTTCGGTTACACACCAGACAGAATACTTTTTGAAAATCTTTCATTGGATATAAGCAAGGATGACAGAATATGTGTAATAGGAAAGAATGGTAAAGGAAAATCAACCTTGTTAAAACTTATGGCTGGGGAGATTGAACCCACAATAGGAAAAATATATAAACATCCTCAATGCGCAATGGGATATTTTGGACAAACAAATATAGAGCGTTTGAATCCGAATCTTACGGTGGATAAGGAGCTACAGCAGGTACGGCCAGAAATGGCATATACTGACATACGCAAAGTATGTGGTGCTATGATGTTTTCTGGAGATAATGCTTTAAAACTTGTATCAGTGTTATCTGGAGGCGAAAAAAGCCGCGTATCGTTAGGTAAGATATTGCTTAATCCTACAAATCTCTTGCTTCTTGATGAGCCTACAAACCATTTGGACATGGAATCCTGTGATTCCATGATAATGGCGCTTGATAATTTTCCTGGAGCGGTTGTTATAGTTACCCATAGTGAAATGTTCCTACACCACCTTGCAAACAGGTTAATAGTATTTAACGAAGACAAGGCATTTGTTTTTGAAGGTTCATATCAGGATTTTCTTGATAGGGTTGGCTGGGAAACTGAAGCGAAGAAACCAAGAAAAGATAAAGACGCAATTATGGTAAAAAAAGTAAACCCACAAGCAGCCGCGGCAAATTACAAGAAACAAAGAAAAAAAATAGAAGATAGAATCGCGGAAATAGAAAATCTCATAGATGAAGCAGAATCACTCCTTGAAAAAAATAATTTAAAGATAGCAGAAAAGACTGCAACTTTAAGTGGTCCTGAAATACAGGCTATGCAGATAGAAAGTCATAAACATCAGCAGGAATTAGATAAGGGTTATAAAGATTTAGAAAAGTTGGTAACCGAGTTGGATGTTCTGGATAAAAATAAGCCTGCATAGTAAACGGTTATTTTTTTAAAATGATAAAAGAATTAAACTAAAATACCTTCATCATTTTAAATTTTTTAACAAACAAATCCCAGTGTTCTTTAAAGTTCCAGTATCTTCCTGCGTATGTGGTTTGTCCATTTAAAATTGCTTTTCTAAAATCTTGCTCTGTTTTACCTTTAAAAATTGTATAAGCATCACCTATATTATCTAACGAATGAGAATCAGAGCCGCCAGTTGCTGGAAGCTTCCAATATGAATTATTTAGTCTTATGGCTTTAGGGTCTGTTACCCTACCTGCAATTGCGGGGTTGATAAGTTCTACAGCATCAAAATAAACATCTTCATCTTTATGTTCCATCACTTTTCTAAAAGACATTTCACCTACGCTTGTTGTCAGATATGACAATGGATGGGGAACTATAACTATAGCGCCTTGATCGTGCATGGCTTTTATGGTATCTATGAGTCCTGTGTAACGACGAATGCGTTTCTTCATAAACAGGCCTATTAAGTGTCCTTTTAGGGTGCTAACTTCTTCGCCTACTATGACATTAACTTTGTACTTCTTTTTTAAGGCATATTCGCGGGCAATAATGCCACCTTTAATTTGGTCATGGTCGGTAATGGCTATTACATTTAAGTCAGTATTTTTTTCTACATGGTCCACTATAGCTTCAGGAGTGCAAACAGCATCTCCTACAGAAGTATGTAAGTGATAGTCTGCTTTGCCAAAACCTTTTGGAACTTTTGAAATGTGTGTAGTTTTAATAATAATAACCTCGCTTTTTTAATTCCAAAAATTACGGAACATATACCACTGTTCCGGATTAGCCATAATCAGTTTTTCTGCTTCTGTCATTAAGGCCTGTGTGACTATTTGAATATCTGTTTCTTTGTTTCCTGTGGTAGTGTAAGTAATTAATTCACCAGGCTGTCCAAAAAATGTATCACCCTCTCTGCCAGAACATCCCACGAGAAGCGCCGCCCCTGTCTTTAAAACTATTCTTGCCGCGGCTGAAGCCACATATGCCTTCTTACCAAAAAAATCCACTTCCACACCACTCTTGTCAGTGCGTGGTAGTGGTCGGTCTATAAGAACATTTAATATACCATTATTTTTTAAGCACTCATAGGCATCTTTTAAATTTTTATTTGGTAAAACTACTTTTATTCCGTAACGGGCGCGTGACTCTTGCACAAACTTTGAATAACCACCACCCAAATCATCTGCTATGGCCCATACTCCGTATTTTTTATTGTAATGACCAGAGATAATAGCACCTGCTATATCCCAATTTGCAAAGTGAAGTGTACATATCATAAGACCTTTACCATTTTTTAAACCATTTTCTATTCTTTCAGGATGTTTGACTTCAGGCAAGTTGGACATGCGTACAAGTTTATGTATGTATAAAAATTCTACATTAAACTTTCCATAGTTAAAAAAATTGTCATTCATTGTTTTTTTGATTTCTGCTGGAGTGGCTATACGACCGAATTTTTTTGCCAGTACTAAAGAATAGTTTCTATAAACATTCTCTCGTTTTTCTTTCCAAAGAGAGAAGACAAGTTTAGTAATAAATCCAGCTATCGCATAAAGTATTTTGATAGGAATTAAGGATATTAAAAACTGTGCAAAACGAAGTATATAATACATTTATACCTTCTTTCTTGTATTCATTATTTTTTTATAAAAACTAAGATTTCTTGCTGCTATTTTTTTCCAAGTGAAATTACGGGTTTTTAACAAGCCGTTTTTCCCTAATTTTTGTCTTAGTGTCTTGCTTTTTATAAGGATTTCAAGCTTTTTATATAAGCTCTTAACACTTTTTGGGACAGCTAATAAGCCGTTTGTATTATTATCCACTACATCTCTATAACCGCTTATATCAAAGGCGACTACTGGTTTGCCTGAGGCCATAGCTTCCAAAAGTACTATACCAAATGATTCTCCAAACAGGGCAGGAGAACAAAATATATCGGCAGAAGCAAAATACCTCGGAAGTATCTGAGAAGAAACAAAGCCCTCAAAATGAATACCTCGTATGCGGTTTTTTATAATATATTTTCTGTGGTTTTTTAAAAGTGGTCCACGACCTACTACAATAAGTCTTATGTTTGGATATTTTTTCTTTAAAAGCTTATATGCTTGTATAAGATATATCAAACCTTTTCGTTCTTCAATTCTTCCTGTAAAAAGTATGTTTAATTTACCATCTGAAAACTGTTCCAGTGGCTTGTTTTTAGGAGAAAACCTATTAATGTCAACTCCATTTGGTATTATTTCTACCTGACGATCTGAAAAATATCGTGTTATGCTGGCTTTAGCTGAAGGAGAAACTGCTATTCTTCCGTGTATTTTTTTCCACAGAGGTTTTAAAAACGAACCACCATATTTATAAAAGGCATTTTTATCAAAATTTGCGTGGAAAGTTGCAATATTTACGGAATTCGAATTATTGAGTATAGCATGTGATAAAAAAGGAACAAAAGGTTCCTGATAGTGTATTATGTCAAATTTATGTTTTAAAAAAGTTTTTTTAACATCTTTAATTTTTCTCACGACTATGATACGACCTGTGGAACCATTAATCATAAAAGGAATACCACTGCCTATTCTTATGACATCTTTCTCATCCTGACTTGGTTCTTTTTTAAATTTACCGGTAATAACACGCACAAAATAACCAAGCTTCTTATACTCTTCCTTTAAGTGATAAACATATTCCTGAACTCCACCATACAAAGGGTAGTAGTAAGGGGTGACTATGGCAATTTTTTTTAATGTTTTTTTAACTCGCAAAGTAAAATGCTCCTAATAAATTGATTGATTTCTACTCAACAAAAAATTTTTGAAGCATACACCATTGAAGTGGATCCTGTTTTATGAGTTCTGCCATTTCTATTATAATGTCTTTTGTCAGTTGTTCAATGTTTTCTTTTGTGCGTTCTTTGTTATCGGTATTTAAAAAAACAGGATGAACTTTAACAGCGAATTTTGAAATATCTTCTTTATTTCTTGGAAAAGAACCTACAAGGACAGGCACGCCTGTAAGTAGGGCAAGCTTAGCAGGCCCGCTTGGTATGTAGGCCTTTTTTCCAAACATATCCATTTGAAAGCCGTTTTTTTCAATATCTCTGTCTGAGGCCAAAACAAGAATTTCTCCATTATTTAGTATTTTTATCATTTGTTTTATGTCTGAATGGCTGATTATTTTCATGCCCATTTTTTCTCTTGCTTGTTTAAACCATTTGAACATAGCAGGGGAGAGCTGTTCAACTACTATATTTATTTTACCAGGGAAATATGTAGAGGCATAAGTTCCCGCGGCATCCCAGTTTCCTAAGTGCATAGATACAAAGATAAAACCCTTATTTGGGGTGAGATAACTTTTTATTTTTGGAACATATTCTGTTTTGAAAATTTCGTCTGCTTTTGGATCTGAGCATTGTGGAAACTTAATATTACCACCAAAAGTGTCAAAGTAGTAACGGCCGTAATTTTTATACACAGCTAATAACATGTCGTCGTTAACTTTTCCTACGACCGCTTCAAGATTGATTTTTAAATTGATTTTTCTTTGGCTTGGGAGAAGAAAAGAAATATATGAAAAAATATCAGAAAAAAAATATCCCGCTTTTTGCGGGACATTTTTAAAAATTACCTCTATTATTTTAAGCAGGTAAAACACTTTAGTTTCCTTTTATGAAATCTTCTACCATTTTTTTAGCGACAGAGTCACTGTATTGTTTTGGAGGTGTCTTCATGAAGTAAGCTGAAGGACCTTCTAAAATACCACCAATTTTTCTATCTAAAGCAATTTTGGCACATCTCACAGCATCTATTATGACACCTGCAGAATTTGGAGAATCCCACACTTCAAGCTTGAGTTCAAGATTTATTGGTACTTCACCGAAGTTTGCGCCTTCTATGCGTATATAGCACCATTTTCTGTCTTTAAGCCATGGTATATAATCGCTTGGTCCTACATGAACATCTTCTGCAGCGTTTATAGGATTTTGCATTTGGCTAAGTACAGAGTTAGTTTTAGAAATTTTCTTTGAGTGAAGTCTTTCGCGTTCTAACATATTCATAAAATCCATATTACCACCGAAATTCAGCTGGTAGGTTCTATATATTTTGCAGCCTCTGTCACCGAAAAGTTTTGTAAGTACTCTGTGAACTATTGTGGCACCGACTTGCGATTTAATATCATCTCCTATAATAGGCACGCCAGCTTTTTTAAATTTAGCAGCCCATGCTGGAGTTGAAGCCACAAATACAGGTATGGCATTAATAAAAGCAGTTTTGGCTTTAAGTGCTTCCATAGCATAATACTGAACTGCCATTTCCGAACCTACAGGTAGATAGGAAACAAAAACATCTGCTTTTGTTTTTTTCAAAACAGCTGCGACATCAACGGATTTAACTTTTGATTCTTTAACCACGGTCTGGTAATATTTACCGAGGCCGTCTAAAGTTCTACCTTTCATAACTTTAATTCCGGTTTTATTAATCTTAGCAAATTCTATTGTATTATTTGGAAATGATTGAAGTGCATCTTTCACATCTTTTCCAACTTTATTTTCATCTACATCAAAAGCGGCAACAAGTTCAATATCTTTTATTCTGTAGCCACCGAGATTTGCGTGCATAAGTCCTTGTATCTGAGCATCATCTGACACATTTTTATAATATTCCAGTCCTTGTATCAATGACCAGGCACAGTTTCCAACTCCAGCAATTGCTAATCTTATTTTCTTTTCCATTTTTAGTATTTCCTCCTCATAATGTTATTTATCCAATTTCTTGGCTTCTTTATAAACAAGCCACATTCTTTGTATAACAGTAATAAATGAAAAGAACGATATTAAAATCATGATCTCAATAACTCTGTTAATGAGCAGACCAATTATTAAGGCAATAAGTCTTTCAGGTCTTGTAAAAATCCCAATTTCACAATCAATTTTTAAGCCACTTGCTCTCGCCCTAATGTAGCTTACTAAAAATGAAAAAAGAAGGGTTAGATAACTCAGTATTATTCCATTAGAATTATTAGTTCCACTATAGTAAGTTAAAATACCGAGATATAAAACTCCTTCAGAAAACCTGTCGATTGTAGAATCCAAAAAACCGCCAAACTTGGTTATTTTACCCATTTTTCTTGCTAAAGCACCATCTAACATATCAAATAATGAAGCAAAGATAATTATTAGAGCGGCTGGGACAAAACGACCTACGGTAAGAAAATATACTGCAGGCAAAAGTAGTAAGAAGCCTACCCAAGTAATAAGGTTTGGCGTCACACCTGCTTTATGTAAAAGAACGAGCAAAGGGGATAAAATAGTCTGGCCCAATTTTTTAAGTGAATCCCGAGCTTCTTCATATCTCATTTTGGCAAAAATACCCCATAAAAGCAAAATAGTAATTTTGCTGGATTTTTGAAGTCTTGTATTTATAACACCATTGGATAATATTGTCAATTGAAAAGTTAGGTTTCGTGTGATTTTAAAGGAACTTTATGGATAATTGACCTATTAGTATTTATGGTCGGTTTTAAATTTATATATAATAACTGATTTTATAGCTAATAAGGTGTATGCAAAAACCCATAAAACTAAGGTTTAACTCATTTTACTTGCTTTTTGGGCTTATAAAACATATATTATTACTATCTTTAAGAATGGAGAAAAAATGGCAGGTCTATACATACATATACCTTTTTGTGTCAAGAAATGTCCTTACTGCGATTTTTCATCTTTTGATGATATCATAAATCTTGCGGATGATTATATAGAGAGTGTTTTAACAGAACTTACAAATTATAAGAAAAAAATTGATATAGAATATGATACGCTTTTCATTGGAGGAGGAACGCCAACTACACTTACAGAAAAACAGTTAGAGCGGCTTTTTGCTGGGATATACAGTTTGGTGGAAAGAAAAAAACTAAAAGAAATAACAATAGAAGTAAATCCAGAAACAATAACTGATAAAAAGGCAAAAATCCTTGAAGCTAATGTTAATAGGGTAAGTTTAGGCTGCCAGAGTTTTCAAGATAAGTTTTTGGAAAAACTATGTAGAATACACAGTGTGAGAACTATATATCAGGCCTATGAAATTTTGAGAGAAAATAATATTAAAAACATTAACTTTGACCTTATGTACGGTATAGAAGGACAGTCCACTGTGGATGTCCTCCATAATATTGAAGAAATAGTTAAGCTAAAGCCAGAACATGTATCATTTTATATGCTTACCGTTTATAACCACACAGAATTTGGAAGATTGGCGGAAGCAGGGGACCTAAATCTTCCTCATGATGAAATTATTGAACATATGTATGAAAGAGGTGCGCAGGCCTTAGAAAAAGCAGGATATAAGCAATATGAGATATCAAACTTTGCTATGGCGGGAAAGCAGTGCAAGCATAACTTAAATTATTGGAAGCCTGGAGAATATATAGGAATAGGTTCTTCTGCATCTTCGTATTATAAAAAAGAAAGATATACTAATTTTTCAACACCAGCAATATATATGAAAAAAATAAAAGACGGATTGGATGCGGTTGAGTTTAAGGAAAGAATTGATGAAGAAAAAGAAAAAAAAGATTACATTATGATGAGATTGCGAACAAAAGAGGGCTTGATTTATCAGGAGTTTGAGAAAATTTTTAAATTTGATTTTTCGGCTAAATATAGTAATATGATAGATAAAATAAAAGCAGAAGGTCTTGCTGAAAATGAAAATAATGCTTTAGCTCTCACGCGTAAGGGTTTTTTGATTTCAAATGAAATAATACAGCAGTTTTTTTAAATCGTAAAAGAAGGAAGGAACTATTTAAAATGGAAATAAAGGATATAGTCATAAAACAGGCAAAACAAGCTAAAGAAGCGTCCTATGTCATGATGAAAACTTCTACACACTTAAAAAATAATGCTTTAAAAATTATGGCTGAGCAACTGGATAAAAACAGGACGCTTATAAAATTGGAAAATAAAAAAGATATTGAAGCCGGTTTGGCTAAAGGTCTTTCAATGGCTTTTATAGACAGACTTACTTTAAATGATAAAAGCATAGATGATATGATTAAATCCCTTCATGATGTTGTGGAACTTAAAGATCCTGTAGGAGAAATAACACAAGAGTGGATAAGACCAAATGGAATGAAAGTTTCAAAAATGAGAATGCCGCTTGGTGTGGTGGGTATAATATTTGAATCCCGTCCAAATGTAGCAGTTGAGGCATCTTCTCTAACATTAAAATCAGGAAATAGTGTAATACTTCGCGGTGGTTCTGATGCACATTATTCAAACAGCTGTATAGGAAAAATTATCAAGGAAGCAATTATAAAAGCAGGTTTGCCTGAAGGTGCTGTGGAAGTTATTGACAATACAGACAGAGAAAGCGTGGCTATATTACTCAAACAAAAAGAATATGTGGATGTCATAATACCACGCGGTGGAAAAGGGCTTGTGGATTTTGTTGCAGGAAATACGATGATACCTGTCATATACCATGATGCTGGAATATGCCATACCTATGTAGATAAAGTAGCGGATATAAGCATGGCGGTTAAAGTTTCAATGAACGCTAAGATACAAAGGCCATCGACTTGTAATGCTATGGAGACCTTGCTTGTTCATAAAGATATTGCAGGACAGTTTTTACCAGTCATAAAAGCAGAACTCATAAAAGCAGGTGTAAAAGTAAAGGCAGAAGAGCAAGCAAAAAAATATTTTCCAGAAGCTTTAGATGCAGTAGAAAAAGATTTCAGAACAGAATATAATGATCTTATTTTAAATATTAAGGTTGTGAATAGCATTGAAGATGCTATTTATCATATCAATAATTATGGCTCGCATCATTCTGACGCCATAATAACAAATAATGAAGAAGCAGGAATTAAATTTACAACAGAAGTTGATTCTGCTGCGTGTTTTATAAATGCGTCCACGCGACTTAATGATGGTTTTGAATTCGGACTCGGAGCAGAAATGGGTATATCAAATCAAAAACTGCATGTAAGAGGACCTATGGCTTTAAAGGAACTCACATCAGAAAAATATGTGATAAAAGGAAGCGGGCAAATTCGTGGATAAATTAAAAGACATAGGGATATTTGGCGGTACTTTCAGTCCTCCGCATTTGGGACATTATCAGCTTGCGGTTGAAGCAAAAAAAGAGTTCAATTTGGACAAAGTCTTTTTTGTGCCAGCTTACATACCTCCTCATAAGGAACCAAGAAATGTTATGGACGCGGAGCACAGGTTAGAAATGGTAAAACTTTTAATAAATGGCAATCCTGATTTTATTCTTTCTGATTTTGAAATTAACAGAAAAAGAGTTTCATATAGTATAGATACTTTAAAACATTTTAAAAAGGAATATCCTGAAACAAAGATACATTTCTTAATTGGCTCAGATGCGTTTTACCATATAGATACCTGGAAAGATAATCAGGAGGTTTTAAAACTCACAGATTTTATTATTTTTCCAAGAGCTGGAAATACAAAAGAAATGATAACAAAAAAATTCGGCAATTTTGCAAATGTAGTTTATTGGGCTCACACAGGTTTGATACACATAGCTTCTACTGATATTCGTTTCAGAATTAAAAGCGGTGAGGATTGCGAAAAAGAACTGGGAGTTAAAGTTAGTAATTATATAAAAGAACACAAGCTTTATAAATAAGAGTTTGCTAAATAATTATAAAGTCCAGCATTTTTATATGTTGGACTTTTTTTGTTTTAATATCTACCGAGACAATTATCCCATGGGGCGATTTGTCTCGGTAAGAAAATAAAATGTTCAAATACAGCGAAGCGTGGAGATTTATAAAGTTTTATGATAAGATGATAAAGAACTATAATTAATGAATAAGGTTTCATAATTCAAATAACGGAGTTCAAATGAAAAAGAGTATATTTGCTTTGATATTGATATTTCTATCAGTATCCATAGCTGCTGAAAATACTATATTAAATCGCGTTTTTTTTCTTGATTTTCAGTATGTAGGTCAAGCCATAGGAGTAGATCCAGTTAAAACAGGTTTACTTGTAGGGGCATTCGGGCTTACTACTTATGCGCTTATGAAAAATGATTTATGGTTTTCACAAACTATTCGTTCTATACAAAATGATTTCAACGACACTTTTTTCAATGTCCTTACTAATGCTGGTGATCCTGTCTATGTACTTCCTGCTGATGCACTTTTATTCTTTGTGGGTGGTGAAAAAGAAAAAAAGACCGCAATAAAAGTTGTTGAAGGATTGGCAGTTTCAGGTTTAATATCATATGTAGGAAAGGTTGTTTTTGGCAGACATAGGCCTTCAAGAACTGATAATCCAGGAGCCTTTAATTGGTTTAACTTTGCTAATAATTCATATCCTTCTGGACACACAACAGTAGCTTTTACTTGGGCAACTATTATTGGTGATGCATATAATATTGGTTGGATTACATATCCTATAGCGACTCTAACAGGAATTGCCAGAGTTTATAATAAAGAACATTGGTTGTCAGATGCTTTGTTTGGTGCGTGTATAGGAGTTATTACAGGCAAAATAGTAAATTATGAAGGTCCCGATTTAAAAATATCAGCCTTGCCAGGTGGTTTAGAAGCTTCTTACCAGTTTTAATATATATTTTTTAACCCAAAACATTTCTTTTGTAAAAATCAGTTTGTTTTGTTAAAATCAACTAAATAATAAATCAGGAGAACTGTGATTAAAAAAATACAATTAATTTTGTTATTTATTTTTCTTTGTTTTTCTTTTGTTATCGCTGTGGATGTACCAAAAGAAGGCGATATGACAATTATCTATGATAATCCTACAACTATTGTATATCCGTCTTTTTGGCATACCCCTTTTGGCATTCATCGTGGGACGGCAGTTCATTTAAAATTATTTCTTGGTAATAGGACATATTTTGATGACCCACAGGATTTGGCTTGTACTAAGCTTATGGCAGAATATGGACAAATAAATAAAGACAAAGACGATTGGCAGCTCACTGTGTACGGAAGTAATTCCGGCAGAGGGGAGATTATATACAATATCTCTATGTACGCCCTTGGAACATTTGGAAGTAAAGGCAGTCGCGATGGACAACTATTAAATCCAAAAGGAATAGCTTGTAATGAATATGGGGATGTATATGTAGTAGATAGTGGGAATGACCGCATAGCAAGATTTTATAATGATGGAAAAAAAGTAAAGTTTATCAGAAATATAGGAAGTACTGGAAGTGAACCTGGAAAGTTTAATAATCCTTCCTATGCGGCGCTGGATTCTACGGGAAAGCTTTATGTAACAGATACTAATAACAACAGAATACAAGTATTTTCAAAATCAGGTGGGTATCTATATTCTTTTGGTCAGGAAAGTGGTTTATCAAGTCCGCAAGGTATTTGCGTGTGTGATGAAGGAGAGCGCTATTCTGGATATAAAAATAATTTTATATATGTAATAGACGGCAACTATAGTCGTATTATGAAGTTTGATTTACATGGGGTGTTATTACAATCTTTAAGGGTAAATGATTTATTAGGAAAAAGTGTAAAGCTCACCACACTTGAACAAGATTATTATGGAAATATATATATGGTAGATAATTTGAATTCTCAAGTTTATAAGTTTCTTCCAGATCTAACTTATATAACTGCTATTGGAACATACGGCACAAAAGACTATGAGTTTGAAAGTCCAACAGGCATTGCTATTTATAAGCATTATGGACAGATACTTGTGTCAGACAAAGAATCGGCTCAATACTTTTGGATAGGAAGTGACGCAACAGATTTTAAAGTAGCTAATATCAAAACGCAAGAAGGACCAAAGCTACAGTTTGATTTCACTGTGACAGAAAAAAGTGTTATCACTTTACAGATAGAAAGCCCTGATGGAAAAATAGTTGAGGTATGTCATCAAATAGTGGAAGAGACAGGAAAAAACTCTATTGCTTGGAGTATTCCAATTTTATATAAAGATGTTCTAAAAATTGGAAATATATATCCTGTGTATTTAAGAGTTATGTCAACTTATTCGTCTTATCCAAACATTGAAAAAGTTTTAAAGACAAGTATTTTAATAGAGTGAAGTGGCTATATAAAATTAAAGGAGAATATAAAATGATTAAATCTAAAAAAACAAAACAACAGGAAAGATTTTTATGAATATGCGTGGTTGGCAATTTTTTGCTTTTGGTTCGGCTTTTTTTGCTGGACTTACAGCTATACTCGGAAAAGTAGGAGTGCAGGGAATTAATTCTAATCTTGGAATGTTTATAAGGACGGTAGTGGTCTTAGCTATGACTGCTCTTATTTTGACTTTCAGAACTGAATGGAATAAAACGGAAGGATTAAATCTACATTCCATTATTTTTTTGGTTTTATCGGCCATAGCTACTGGTTTATCATGGCTTTGTTATTACCGTGCCTTACAACTTGGGCCAGCGTCAAAAGTGGCACCTGTTGATAAGCTTAGTGTAGCTTTTGCAATTTTATTGGCTGTGATATTTCTTGGAGAAAAACTCACCTGGAAGGCCATGATTGGTTGTGCCTTTGTAGTTATTGGTTCTTTAGTTCTGGCTTTAGGATAAGATAAATATTATTATAATTCACTACCTCTTTTTTTCATTGACCTTTGACCTATGCCACCTTTTTGTTTTGCTGCAAATTTTGCAAAGTTCATTATCTTCTCATCTGCCATTATTTTTTCAAGTGTATTAAAATCATTTGCGAGTTCTTTAGAAGAATGAAATTTATGTATCGCGCTATGGCAGTCTACACAAACTAAAAAAGTGATATTCATTTGTTCAGGCGTTAAATGTTTTTTAAACCAATTTTCTGAGTGCAAAGTCTTTGGTATTACATGATGGGGAACAAGCTGTGTTTCTCTTTTACATAATGGACAATTATTATCGGTTTGCATAAAACTTTTAGCTCCTTTGAGTGTATTTATAGTGTATATATTACTTTGTAATGAAAAAATTGACAACAATTACTTTTAAAATGATTCGGTGGTGGAAAACGAAGTGAGTTTTACGATACAAGTTTGAAAATTATCAAATAAAACACCTTTAAATAATGGCATAAAATATTTTATTTCACATTGTGAAATAAAATCAAAAAAGTGTGTATAATATATGAAAACTACCATATTTATTTGATAAAAAACTGTTAATATAAACTTGACTTTCACTTATCTTATGGGTATAATTTCATAAGTTCAATAGTCTGTTAAGGGATTTTAGGAAGCCATAGGTTTCCTTTTACCCACTTGACAGGCTGTTTTTTTATTTCAATACTTTCGAATTGAAACATTTGTGCCTTTAATTAGACACGAATTAATGACATTCATAAAAAGAAAGACGGGTGATTTACTAAATGACTGAGATTATTATCAAAGAAAACGAATCTCTGGACGATGCTATGAAACGCTTTAAGAAAAAAGTTCAGGACGCTGGAGTGCTTCAGGAAATGAAAAAAAGGGAGTTCTACGAACCTCCTTCTGTAAGAAAAAAACAGAAAATGTGGGCAGCAAGCAAAAAAAGAAAAAAAGTGAAAAGACGGGTATAAAATGACATTTCTCGAAAAACTCAACAGTGATTTAAAAGAGGCAATGAAAGCAAAAGCTGAGGTCAAAATGAACTGCATTAGGCAGATTAAGACAGCTGTCATGAATAAGGAAGTTGCCAAAAAAGATAATGAAATTTTGAGCGATGACGAAGTCATGGGAGTAATTGCATCTCTTGCTAAAGCACATGTTGAGTCCATAGACAGTTTTAAAAAAGGAAATAGGGAAGATTTAGTTGGCAAAGAGGAAGAAGAACTTGCCATACTACAGGCTTACCTTCCAGCACAACTGTCAGAAAACGAATTAAGAATTATAGTCGAGGCGGCCGTTAAAGAAAGCGGCGCCTCGGCTATTAAAGAAACCGGAAAAGTTATGGCACTCATAATGCCTAAAGTAAAAGGAAAGGCGGACGGTGGCAGAATAAATGCTATAGTTCGTGAATTCCTAAAATAAAGGCATCTTCTTTGTAGGCCAAACCGGTTAATCGAAAATATTTTTTATCAAACCAAAATTATTAAAAGGCAAAAATCTGCACTGTAAATAATGGAATAAAATTTTAGAACAAGTTCTTATATCCTAAGTTAAAGGAGTGTTTATGAAAATATCAGACCTGTACAAAGCAGCTTATACTATAGGCATAGAAATGGATCCGCGTGGAGAAAGCGAAGTAAAAACTTATCTTAAAAACAAACAAAAAAAATATGATGTCATGACAGACAAAGAAAAAAAATTCTTTGATGTAGACAATTTAGTTAATCCATATTCGGACACTCGTATAAATCATGATTCTGGAAAAGAAATAAAAGCAGTTATGGTAGGGATTGACATGGAAGTCGGTGAACTTGTTTTGGCCGACAGACTTAATGAAAAAGGAATGAAGATAGATGCCATCATAGCACATCACCCATCTGGACTTGGTTCAGCAGGCTTTAATGATGTAATGAATATGCAGTCAGATATCTTCAATAAATTTGGAGTAAACATATCTGTAGCAGAAAATTTAATGAGCAAGAGAATCACTGAAGTTTCTGAAAGATTTATGCCTGCAAACCATTACCGTGCTTCAGATGCGGCAAAACTTCTAAACATATCCATGATGAATATGCATACTCCTTGCGATAACTGTGTAGCAACCCACTTACAAGACAGGTTTGACAAGGAAAAACCAAAACGCGTATCGGATATTATGGATATGCTTTTTGAAGAACCTGAATATACAGGTTTTGCCAAAAAAAGTTCACCGCCAGTTATACTGACAGGTGATAAAAATAGGCGTGTTAATAGGGTTTTTGTGGATATGACAGGCGGCACTGAAGGGCCACATGAAATATATAAACAATTAGCAGATAAAGGCGTAGATACTATAGTAGGTATGCATTTTTCAGCAGATCACAAGAAAGCCATACAGGATGCTCAATTAAATTGCATTATAGCAGGACACATTTCCTCTGATTCACTTGGTATTAATGTCATGCTTGATAAAATGATGAAAAAACTTGGATCCTTTAAAGTTTATGAAGCTTCAGGTTTTATGCGTTGTGAGAGAAATAAAAAAAAGTAGTAGGATTTTTTATTGTATTGTTTGATTGAAAAAGTATGCTGGGCAGTAATAGGCATAATGCACAGTAAAGGAGTTCTTAGTTGATTTCGCCTGATAAAATAGATTCGATAAAAAATGCGAATGATATAGCAGAGGTCATAGGCGGTTATTTAACGCTAAAAAGAACAGGTGCTAATTTCAAAGCCCCGTGTCCTTTTCATCAAGAAAAGACTCCTTCGTTTGTGGTAAGTCCGGAGAAACAGATATACAGGTGTTTTGGTTGTGGCGAAGGAGGAAATGTTTTCACTTTTATACAAAGAATGGAAAATTTTTCTTTTGTAGAAGCAGTGAAACATCTTGCAAAACGCGCAGGGATTGAAATAGATGAAATACGCCCTGATCCGAACTTCAGTGAAAAGGAAACTTTGCTAACCGCTAACAGAGAGACAATGAATTATTTTCATGAAAAATTTAAAGTAAGTGAAAAAGCTAAAACATATGCTAAAGAACGCGGAATTGATGATTCAACTGTAGAAGATTTTAAAATAGGTTATGCACCTTCTGATGTAAGCGTGAGTACTTATTTAAAATCAAAAGGAATTAGTGAAGATATTATGGCAAAAGCCGGGATAGCCGGGCAGGGTACAAACGGCACTTATGATATGTTTCGTGAACGGTTTATGTTTCCTATACTTAATCTTTACAATGATGTAATAGGATTTGGAGGCAGAGTTTTTGATGAGGCACTGCCAAAATATATTAATTCCAAAGAAACAGCAGTATATATAAAAGGTCGGAACTTATATAACTTAAATAATGCAAGAAAAAATGCTGGAGACGGAACGATAATAGTTGTGGAAGGATACATGGATTGTGTCACCGTATATGCTGCAGGAATTAAAAATACTGTGGCAACTTTAGGAACGGCTTTAACTATAGACCAAGCAAAACTTTTGAAAAGATATGCAGAGCGAGTGGTAATAATGTACGATATGGATGACGCTGGCAAAGCAGGTGCTATACGCGCTGGAGATAATGTTTTCTGTGAAGGGCTTGAGGTTGCCGTAGTGAGTTTTGAAGAAGTAAAAGATCCTGATGACTTTATAAAAAAGTTTGGAGTAGATGCACTCCGAGAAAAAATAAAAGCAGCACAGCCATTTATAGAGTATAAAATAGATTATTTAAAAAAACAGGGCGATATAAATAGTGCTTATTTTAAAGAAAAAGTAATAAAGGAAATAGCAGAACTTATAGAAAAAATAGACAGTCCCATGGTACGAGATAATGCGATAAAAAAAATATCTGAGAAATTGTATGTAGGACTTGATGTGGCATCAAGGTATTTTAAAGTTAAAAATTCTTTATTGACGACAACTGATCCAGGTCATGATTTTGATGATAATTTGGCTTTAAAGAATAAAGGTGCTGATGCTGCTGAAAAAATGATAGCAGCCATGGCTTTAAATGCACTTGGCACAGAAAATGAAGCCTTAATTTTAAAGCATATACAGGAACGCAGGGAAATCCAGGGTTTAAAATATGAGGATTTCAAAAATACTGTCTATGCTGAAATAATAGTAAAGATAAAGACATATTTTAAGCAAGGTGAAAAGAACATTTTAAAGCGAGTTGAAATGGATTATGTAGATAATGAAGAAATGAATAGAATTATTTCAGAACTGCTTGTACAAAAGCAGGTAGAAGGAGTAGCAAAAAAGAAAGTGCATACTTCGGATATAATGCAGGAAATAAATGATTATGTAACAAGAATACAAAAAGAAAAAACAGCATTGGAAATAGAAGACATAAAACAGAAGATAAGTCTGGCAGAAGCTGAAAAAAATACGGAACTAATAAAGGACCTATTAAACCAAAAAGAAAAATTGCAAAAGATAATGCAACAGATAAATGATTAAAGCGGATGCTATCAACTGGAAGCTTAATCAGCTGAAGTAACGCAAAAATAACAAACGAAGAGGTGCCGAATTTGAACAAGAATCTAAAGAATCTTCCTGAAGTGCAGGAACTGATAAAAAAAGGAAAAGAAAAGGGTTTTTTAACTTATGAAGAGTTAAACGACTCGCTTCCGGCAGATTTTACATCCGTAGAAGACATAGATGATATGTTAAACATTATGGATGAAATGGATATAGAAATAAGAGAAGAAGGAAAGATAGACAAGATACTCTCAGGAAAGAATGCAGAAAAAGCAGCCGAAGAAGTCGACTTCTTGGATGCAGAAGGATTTTCTTCTGATCCGGTACAAATGTACCTACACGAAATGGGAAAAGTACCACTTTTAGAAAAGCGCGAAGACGAAGTGAGAATAGCAAAGAAAATTGAAACAGCTGAAATAAATATGAAAGATTCTATTTTTGATACCAAGCTTGGTTTTGATGAAATGGAAAAAATAAATGATGAACTAAAAAACGGAAGCGTTAAGATTACTGACATAATAAAGACCAAGTTAGAAGGTGAAATACCTCCATCAGTAGAAGAACGCCTTAAAGAAAGATTTGATAAGTATATACGATCTGCTGAAAAATCACAAAAAGAAGTAGATAAGATGCTTGAAAAACTCACGAAAAAATCTCTAAAGCCGAAACAAAAAGAAAAGTATAAAAAAATACTTGAAAAGTATAAAAAGAAAAAACGCGATCAATTGCATATGTTAAAACTGAACAATGAACAGATTAGTCTTTTGGCGAAAAAAATAATCAATGTTGTTGCTAAAATAACAAAGGATGAAAAAGAATTACAGGGCATAGAAAAACTTTTTGGCTTAAAAGCGGTTGATTTAAAAATACTTTTGAAAAACAAAAAAGCACTAACGGCGGTTATCAAAAAAAGAAAGATAAAAGCTTTTGATTTGAAAGATGTGGCATTGAAAATAAATGAAATAACAAGCTTGATTCACAAGGAAGAGATAGAGATAGGAATGAAATATGAAGAATTAAAAGGATTGGCACACTCAATAAGAAAAAATATGTTTGAAGCAAGAAAAACAAGAAAAGAACTTGTAGTGGCTAATCTAAGGCTCGTTGTCAGTATTGCAAAGAAATATATAAACAAGGGGCTTTCGTTTTTAGATTTGATACAGGAAGGCAATATAGGCTTAATGAGAGCCGTAGAAAGATTTGAATACAAAAGAGGATACAAATTTTCAACATATGCTACTTGGTGGATAAGACAGGCCATAACTCGCGCTATTGCGGATCAGGCAAGGACTATCAGAATACCTGTGCACATGATAGAAACGATAAATAAATTAAATAAAGTTGCGAGGATTTTTGTTCAGCAGTTTGGACGCGAACCAAAACCTGAAGAAATAGCAAAAAAAATGGGTACTTCTGCTGATAAAGTCAGGTCAGTACTAAAAATTTCACAGCATCCTATATCTCTTGAAACACCTATAGGCGAAGAGAAAGATTCACATTTGGGTGATTTTATTGAAGATAAAGATGCTATATCACCGGCCTCGGCGGCGGTCAATGTGCTTTTAAAAGAACAGATAGAAAAAGTATTGCATACTTTAAAAGAAAGAGAAGCAGAGGTATTGCGTTTGAGATTCGGAGTAGGTGATGGTGTACCGCACACACTTGAAGAAGTAGGAAAGATATTTAAAGTTACAAGAGAACGCGTAAGGCAGATTGAAGCGAAGGCATTGCGTAAATTAAGACACCCTGCCAGAGCTAAAAATTTAAAAGGCTTTTTGGATTAAATTTTTCAAAACCAAAATGAAAGTAAAAATGGTTTGTAATTGGACCGCTGTAAAGCGGTTGAGGGAAAAAATATGGAAAACAAAATAAAAATTGCTGTTATTAAAGCTGACGGCATAGGAGATGCGGCACTCGCATCTTCTTTTTTTTTAGGGCTTAGAAAACATTTTAAGGATGCCCAAATTACTGCTTACTTAAGTCCTGGAGGGGCACAAGTACTTAGTGAACTTAAATGTTTTGATGAAGTTAAGGTGTTTAATGCACAATGGTTAAAGTATAAGTCACAGCCGTTTTTTATAAGATGGTTATCGGCTTTAATGCTGTTAGGGAAGATAAATAAAGGAAAATATGACATAGTAATAGGAATGCGTTGGCAGGACAGGCTCACTTCTTTGATTTTATCACTTTCAAATGCAAAACAAAAATATGGGTATGACACAGGAGGCATGGGTTTTTCAATTACTAATATTGTAAAACAACCGCCCATGGCAATGCATGTGGCAGCAAAAAACATGCTTATGCTAAAGACGATAACAAATGAAAAATACCCAGAAAAACCTTTTTTAAAAACAGACATTGCTTCTGAGGAAAACATAAGTGCTTTACTAAAAAAAGGTAACATAACTAAATATATAATAATTCATCCTGTCTCAGGACATTTATCAAAAGATTGGGGCATAGAAAATTATAATGCCCTTGCGGAATATTTATCACGAGGTATAAAGGTAATAGTAATAGGTGATAAAAATGATAAAAGTGTAAATGCTCTACGAGGTAGGCATGTGGTAAATTTGGTTGGAATGCTTACAGTAAAAGAACTTAAAGCCATTATAAAACATGCGGCTTTAGTGATAGGCAATGATTCTGCGGCTGTTCATATAGCAGCAGCGTTTGGAGTTAAAACATTGACTTTATTTTCGGGAACAGCTCGCCATCAAGAATGGGGCGCATATGGTGATAAATCATATATAATAGAAAAATATACCAGGTGCTCTCCATGTGGTCTTGTAAAATGTAATATGAAAAGAGAATGTTTGGATATACCTGTAGATTTTGTTGCTAATAAAGCCCTGCAGATAATGAAAGGAAAACAGGAGCAAAAGCTTATTAAATATAAAATAAAAGAAAATGAAAATATAGAAGGTATTAATAACTATAAATAAGTGCTTTTTTTTGTTAAAATAATTTATGTAAAATTTTTGTGCAAAAATTGTGGAGTGTTTAATGGAAAATCAGCAAAATGATATTAAAAGCTTAAAACACAAAGAATGGGAAGCTACACAACTACAGTGGGACGACACTGAGTTTCTAAATATAGAAGCAACTCAACTTATGAAGAAAAAGTGGAAAAGGTTAACACTTAAAATAACAAAAATAATAGAAAAAGAAGTTACTGAAAGAAATGAATATATAAACCTGTTAGATATTGGTGCTGGTCGTGGGGAATATTATAAAGAAGTACAATCTATGTTAAAAAAATATACTGGTATAGAACCCTCACAACAAATGTTAAAAAATGAACTCAAAGCCGATAGCTTTGAACTTAAAAGAGGTTGTGGTGAAGAAATTTCTTATGTGGATGAATATGAAGTATGTCTCCTAAAAGAAGTCTTAGATCATACTTATGACCCCGAATTAGTTATTAAAAACGCGTATATGGCACTTAAGGAAAATGGCATATTGATAATATCCCTAACAAATAAAGACGCTTTTTATAAATTAATATTTAAAGACTATGCGAAAAAACTTGAAGCAGAACATAAGGACCATCTAAACAATTTCAACACATTGGAAGTTAAGCTACTTATGGAAAAAGCTGGATTTAAAGTTGAAAACAACTATTCAATTAATTATTTGAAAATGACAAAAGCAATTGAAAACTTTGTGGGAAAGTTGCCGGACAAGCTGATATTCTTAAAACTTGATATAATTGATTATTTTATGTCGTTAATATTGCCAGGAAAAGGCGGAGGATTCATTTTAACAGGAAGAAAAATTTCAACCGAGAGAGATGAGGAATGATAATAGGCATAGATGGAAGGATAATTTTTAAGCGTGGAGTAGGGAGATATATAGAAAATCTTGTTAAGAACCTGCTGGAAATAGATAAAGTGAACCAATATATTGTTTATCTTGATAGGCGTTCTACCCTTATTGAATATATAGATAAAAAAAATTGTAGGTTCAAAAGGTTAAATACAGACAATGCTCTTTTCTATGAACAGCTTTTATTACCTGCTCAGGCGGCCGAAGATAAAGTAGATGTTTTACATGGCACAGATAATACACTACCTTATTTGTATCCTTTTTTTAGAGGCAAAAAGGTAGTTACAATACATGACACTATGTTTATTAGACCGCTCGAGAAAGCTATTGCAAAACCTACTTTAAAGCAAAGATTTATAGATATATATAATAAATTATCTATACCTTTATCTGGAAGGGCAGCCGACCATATAATAACGGTTTCTGATTATTCTAAAACAGACATTATGAAAAATGTCCATGTGAAGTCTGAAAAAATTACAGTTATTAAAGAAGCCGCTGACAAAAAATATCGTGTGATTAAAGATGAGAAAAAACTTGATGCAGTGAGGACAAAATATGCAATAACAAAACCTTTTGTTCTTATGAGTGCCGCCTCTGATAAGAGAAAAAATACCATACGCTCCATAGAAGCTTTTAATATTTTCAATCATATAACAGAATTTAAATATCAGCTTGTGATAACATCCATAGGCAAAGAAGAAATGGCTACAACAAATATTGCTGAAAAAATCAAAGAACTGAATTTAGAAAAAAGTGTTATTATAACTGAGTACGCAGCAGAAGAGGATATGATAATGCTTTATAATGCGGCTTTTATATTTTTGTTTCCTTCTATGTGGGAGGGCTTTGGACTGCAGATACTTGAAGCTTTTTCCTGCGGCTTGCCAGTTGTTACTTCTAATAACACTTCACTTGTTGAAGTAGCAGGGGAGGCAGCGCAGTTTATAGATCCTTATGCAGTGGAGGATATAGTACATGGTTTATTGGAAGTTGAAAAGAGCACTGCAAAACGAGAGTCACTTATAGAAAAAGGTTTTAAACAAGCAGAAAAATTCTCATGGAAAGAAACCGCACAGGAGACATTGAAAATATATGAAAAAGTTAAGATTACCGGAAATAAAAAATAAGGCAAATGTAATACTTTATGCCTGCATGTTGATAGGGATTATTCTGCGATTATTTCAGTTAGGTGGACATTCCATAACTGCGGCAGAGTATAGTAATATTAATTTTGCTTCAGGTAAAAACCTGATTGAAATTATTTTAAGTAATGCCGCAAATAATAACCAGGCCCCACTTTACTATCTTATAACTTATATCTGGACAATGATTTTTGGGTTCTCTGAAGTATCTGTAAGGTTACTTCCAGCCATATTTGGCATTATAAGTGTCTTAATAGTTCATAAACTTACAAGAAGTTTTTACTCTGAAAAGGTAAGCGTGATTGCTACATCTTTGTTTGCACTCAGTCCATTTCAGATTTACTTTTCGCAGTTTTCAGGTGCTAATACATTGCTTCTTATGACTTCACTTCTCATGGTTTATTATTTCATGCTCTCTGTCAAGTATAACAGCTTTGTAATAGGTCCATTCATATTTTGGGCCATTGCTTCACTATATAGTGGACATATGAGCATACTATTACTATTAATTCTCAATATCATATTATTCATTAGATATAAGGAGGAAATAAGGATAAATCTATGGCTTAGAGCTCAAATATTTATACTACTTGCTTGGTTGCCTCTTATTATTTGTTTTATAAAAGGAAATATGCTGATACCCGCTCATTTGGGAAATAATATAATCTTAGCACCACTATTATCTCTTAAAAATATGCTATTAGGTTATACTCTGGATGTAAACTTACTAACTATAGTTGTAATTGTAGCAGCGGCACTTTTTATTTTAATAGGAGTTATAACATGCAGGACCATTAAAGAAAAAAGAATGACGGATATTATGAGTCTTATATTATTTTCAATGGTTATTATTACTTGGTTGACCGCATTGTTTAATAAATCTCAATATTTAGATTCAGAACTACTGATTGCAGGAACAATGTTAATAATTGTCCTTTCCATAGGCATTTCTCATTTATCAAGAGAAGGTATGGTTCTTTTTACAGTCGTCACCATAATTTTCTTTTCGGTTTCTATATATAGTTATTTTGGTGACCAAAAATGGCAGGCAGTGGATTATAAAACCTTATATATGGAGGTAGTGCACAATTTTAAGGAAGGAGATATCATAATACACACAAAAGCGGATTCTTACGGGCCATTTGAATTTTACAATAAATTTGTGTATAAAAGGAATTATCCTGACAAATTAGCTGGCGTTATTCCTGAGTTTAAGGGAAATGTAAAAGTCAGAGATAAATGGAGAAAAATAAAATTATTTCTGAGTGAAAAAGTTGGAATGGATATATATGCAGGATATGATTTAAATATAGAAACAGCAAAGGAATTAAAAACTATAATTATTCCTGGAACAAGAGTATGGCTGATAAAAACTGCTAAAAGGGAATCTGAGAGTAAAACAATGGATGAAACATGGACAAATAATCTTTATACTATTAAGGATTTATCGGTACAGGGAGCCGTTTTATCGCTTCTGATAAAAAAATGATACTACCTCATATAACATTTATAATTTCATATGTAATTTATTTATTTGTTTATCTTAAAGAAAATTTAGCTCTCATATATCCAGTATATCTAATTCCGATAATAGTATATTTATTATTATTCGTAACGACTTTTGTTTTAAACCAGGTAAAAAAAGAAAAGTTTATGCAAAGTTTTAAAAATATATCAAATATGCTTTATGTTTTTATCATTATCAGTTGTGCGCCTTGGTTTATTCGTTTAAATTTTCCTGATCCACATAATTTTATTTTAAGAAAACTTGAAGTTTTGCTTGGCGCTGTTTATGTTATTTTCATTTTTTTATTAGCTTTTTATTTTATGTTTAAAATAAAAAATAGTCGAATAGTTGAAAAGACAAGTACAAGAAATATGGTATTTTATGTTTTTTCTTTTATGCTGATTTTTTATTTTTTTATATCTTTGTGGTTTATATATGCAAATAAACCAACAGGTGATGAAACTGCATATTTAATGGTTGCACACAGCATGGTACATGATAAGGATATAGATTTGAAAAATAATTTTGAAAATAAAGATTATAGAGCGTTTTATGATAGAGAATTGCAGCCCCAAGGAATGGATATAATTAAAAACGGAAAGATATATTCGTATCATCCTTTATTATTATCTCTTATAATAGCTCCTTTTTATTTTATAGGCGGTATGTTGGGTGTGACTCTAATAATGAATATTTTTAGTGCGGCTTTTGTAGCACTTATTTTCTATTTATGTTACAAAACCAATAATGATTATTTTAGTTCTTTATTGGCTGCTTTGCTTACAGGTTTTACCTTACCAATTTTGTCATTCATAAATCTGGTAAGTACAGAAATGTTTGTATCGGTATTATTACTTGTGTCATATATTTTGTATAGGTATAAGCCAGAAAAAGTCGTGATATTTTCATTGGTGATGGCTTTGATTGTATGGGCACATATTCGTGTTTTTCCAGTATATGGTGTTATAGGGTTTTTGTTTATGATTAAAAACTTAAAAAAACCAGCTAATATAT
>JBAXIL010000005.1:0-61264 GCA_037138355.1 bacterium | reverse complement strand
AGAGCAGTTGACTCTTAATCAATTGGCCGAGGGTTCGACTCCCTCACTGCCCACCAAAATATTTTTGAAAGATATTTAGTCAACAAAATGAAAAGTCAATGAAATCTGATAATCTATGTTAACCAACGGTTCACATTCTGATAAAATGATTTCGAGAATAAACATATATGATAAAACATCAATAAAATATAGTTGTTATTTGGATTGAATATAAAGGTAATGTTGTAATAAGTTAATAGCACATATTCCATAAATCAAAAAATAATTGTATATATATATGGAAAAATTCGCAATTTGTAGTAAAATGAAGTATAATATGGCTTGAAAAATTAGCTGTAAAAGCAGCTTAACGGCTGTATGGCTAATTTTTTCTATTTTTATGGGCGAGTATGGTGAAATTGGCAGACACGCCAGACTTAGGATCTGGTGCCGAAAGGCGTGGGGGTTCAAGTCCCTCTACTCGCACCACAAAATTTCGCTTAGCGAAATTTTGAGATAGTAGAAAGTAGACAGTAGATAGTAGAGGAAAAAAATCAGAACTTGAAAAGCGAAATTTTGAGATAGTAGAAAGTAGACAGTAGATAGTAGAGGAAAAAAATCAGAACTTGAAAAGCAAAATTTTGAAATAGTAGAAAGTAGACAGTAGAGAAAAAAACAGAACAAGAAACTCAGAAAATTAATGGACCTTATGGTCCAACACATTCTAAGGAGGAACGATTAAATGAAGTGGGAAGTCAAAGACGAAAAGAATTGCAGAAAAGTAATAGAAGTGAAAGTAGAAAAAGAAAGAGTTGATACGGTTTATACAAAAGTTTTTAATTCTTTTAAGGAAAATGCCAGAATTGAAGGATTCAGAAAAGGGAAAGCTCCTGAAGCTATGATTTTATCTAAATTTAAAAAAGACATAGATGAAGAAGTAACGAAAGAACTTGTTCCAGAAACATATAATGAGGTTATGAAAGCATTAAATCTTAATGTTGTAACATATCCTATGTTACAAGAAGTAACACCAACCGAGGATGGCATAAGCTATAAAATCGTAGTTGAAGTGAATCCAGAGTTTGAGCTTAAAGAATATAAAAAAATAAAAGTAGAAGATAAGAAACTCAAAGAAGTAACGGATTTAGATGTAAATAAGGAATTGGATCGTTTGAGACAATATCGCGGCAAGTTGAAAGATTCTTTGTCAGACACAGCAAAAGACGGCTACTATGTGACTATAGCAATGGCAGGCTTTGTTGATGGTAAAGCTGAAGCTTCTATGACATCTGAATCACAGTTTTTACAAATTGGTGCAGGGTCTATGATAAAAGATTTGGAAAGTGGATTGATAGGCATGAAACTTGGACAGGAAAAAGATATAAGCGTGACTTTCCCAGCTGATTATTTTGAAAAAGCATTTGCAGGAAAACATGCAGTTATTAAAGCAAAATTGAACTCAATAAAAGAACTTGAAATGCCAGAAATGACTGACGCTTTTGCAAAAGAAATAAGCGGCAAAGAAACAGTTGCTGAGCTAAAAAACTTAATAAAAGACAATATGTCAAAACAAGCAGAAGAAGATATAAGAAGCTTTAAAGTGGATCAGATAATTAAGAAGCTTAATGAAATGCATAGTTTTGAACTTCCACAAGGTCTGGTAGATGAAGAAATAACTAATATTATTAATCGCTACCAAAAAAATCTTCAACAGCAGGGACTTACTCTTCAGGCACTTGGAATGACTATGGAAGATTTACGCACAAAAAGTAAAAAACAAGCAGAAGATAATCTTAAAAGTATTTACATATTAAGAAAAATTGCAGAAGCAGAAAAAATAGATGTATTAGATGCAGATGTAGAAATTGAAATTAAAAGAATAGCTGAAGAGACCAAAGACAATGCCGAAAATATGATAAAACAGGCAAAGGCCCGCGGTAGCTGGGAAGCTTTAAAAGCAAAACTTCTTGAAGATAAGACAGTAGCAAGCTTAATGGCTGCAATAAAATAAGATTATATAAGAAATAAATATTGGAGGATAATAAAATGAGAAGCAAAAGTGAAGTTAGAATGAATCTGATACCTATGGTTGTAGAACAAAGCGACAGAGGCGAGAGAGCTTATGACATATATTCAAGGCTTTTAAAAGAACGCATTATATTTATTGGTACGCCGATTGATGATGATGTAGCAAATCTTATCATAGCTCAACTTCTCTTTTTAGATGGAGAGGAACCTGGAAAAGAGATATCAATTTATGTAAACAGTCCAGGAGGAGTAGTGAGTGCGGGACTTGCTATATATGATACTATGCAGTATATAAAGTCACCCTGTACCACCATATGCGTAGGACAGGCAGCCAGCATGGCGGCTGTGCTTTTAGGAGCAGGAGCGAAAGGTAAAAGATATTCTTTACCTAATTCAAGAGTATTGATTCATCAACCTATGGGAGGAGCGCAAGGGCAGGCTTCTGACATAGATATACAAGCAAAGGAAATTTTAAAGCTGCGTGAACGGTTAAATAAAATATTGGCAAAACATACAGGCCAAAGTTTGAAAAAAATAGAAAAAGACACAGACCGAGATTATTATATGAGCGCTGAAGAAGCAAAAGCTTACGGCATAGTGGATCAGATAATAGAAACCAGAAAAGATATTAAATAATAATATATTAAAGAGGTTAGTATGAATAAGTGTTCTTATTGTGGAAAAAAGGAAAAAGAGGTTCAAAACCTTATAGTGTCTGATGGGGTTGCTATATGTAATGAATGTGTAGAGGTATTTTTTGAAATGGGAAAAAAACAAACTAATACAAAAAAGACCTCTGTTAAACTTCCAGTTCCAAAAGAAATAAAGCAGACCCTTGATGAATATGTGATTTCTCAGGACAAAGCAAAGAAAGCTCTCGCGGTGGCTGTATATAACCACTATAAAAGAATTGATGATAAAGTAGAAGACGGTATAGAAGTACAAAAGAGCAATATTATGATGATTGGTCCTACTGGTTCTGGAAAGACCTTGCTGGCCCAGACCTTAGCTCGAATCTTGCAAGTTCCTTTTGCGATATCGGACGCGACTACATTGACCGAAGCTGGGTATGTAGGAGAAGATGTAGAAAATATATTGTTGAGACTTTTGGAAAACGCAAACTTTGATGTGGAAGCTGCACAGCGTGGAATCATATATATAGATGAGATAGATAAAATAGCAAAAAAATCAGAGAATGTTTCAATTACCAGAGATGTTTCTGGAGAAGGGGTACAGCAAGCACTTCTTAAAATAATTGAAGGCACCATAGCCAATGTTCCACCTAAAGGTGGACGCAAACATCCTTATCAGGAATATATTAAGTTAGACACAAAAAATATCCTTTTTATTATTGGTGGGGCTTTTGTGGGTTTAGATAAAATAGTTAAAAAAAGAATTGAGAAAAAAGTTTTCGGTTATAAAAGTGAAGTTGAAACAGGAAAAATGACAAAATATGAAATATTGACGCAGACACTTCCAGTGGATTTAATAAAATATGGTATGATACCGGAATTTGTTGGAAGAATACCAATAGTAACTTCCTTGTCGGAATTATCAAAGGAAGATATGATACATATTTTGGATACGCCTAAAAATGCTATTATTAAACAATATGAGAAAATGCTTAAAATGGAAGGCGTAAGGCTTGAATTTGAAAATGATGCAAAAGATGAAGTTGCACAAGAAGCAGTAAAAAAAGAAATCGGAGCAAGAGGCCTTAGGGGTATTATCGAAAATATAATGATAGATATAATGTATGAAATTCCTTCTATGAAAGGTGTAAAGGAAGTTGTCATAGATAGGGACATCATAAAAGGAACGAAAGACAAGCTTTCTGCTATTATTAAGGAAAAAAGCGCATAAGGGGTGATTTATGGCTGATAAAGAAATAAAGAAAGACATAAAGAAACAAGACGACGAAACAAAATCATATAAAGTTACTGGTAAGGTACCGCTTCTTGCACTAAGGGATCTCGTGATATTTCCAAGTATGGTTATACCTCTTTTTGTGGGAAGAGAAAAATCTGTTAAATCATTAGATGCTGCTATGGAACGAGACAGAATGATATTTCTTGTGGCCCAAAAAGACGCTCGCACTGATAATCCTTCAAAAAATGAAATATATAATATGGGTACTCTATGTGAAATTTTACAGATATTAAAACTTCCTGATGGGGCAATGCGTGTTTTAGTTGAAGGCCAAAAGAGAGTAAAGATAAATCAATATCTACAGGAAGATCCTTTCTTTGAAGTGTCAGTAATAGAACTCGCTGAAAATGAACAGAAGGATAAAGAAACAGAAGCCATGATGAGAATTGTTATGGATGAATTTTTAAAACATGTAAAAATGAATAAAAAAATACCACCTGAGACTATTATGTCTGTCTCTGAGATAGACAATGCTGGAAAATTATCGGATATAATTGCGACACATATATTTTTGAAACATGAAGAGAAGCAGAAAATTTTGGAAATGGAAGACCCAAAAAAAAGGTTAAGAAAGCTATCAGATATAATACAGCGTGAAAATGAAATTCTTGAAATAGAAAAAAGATTACAGGTAAAAGTAAAAAATCAGCTTGATAAATCACAAAAAGAATATTATTTGTCGGAACAGTTAAAGGTTATACAAAAAGAGCTTGGAAAAGGGGACGCTTCTTATAATGAACTTGAAGAGGTAAGGGCAAAAATTAAAAAAGCTAAAATGCCAAAAGAAGGCGAAGAAAAAGCTTTGAAAGAATTATCGCGCTTGGAAAAAATGATGCCTATGTCAGCTGAAGCAACGGTAATAAGAACATATTTAGATTGGTTAATTGCACTTCCTTGGAATACAAAAACTAAAGATAAAATAGATATGAAAAATGTCCAGACAATTCTTGACGAGGACCATTATGGATTGGAAAAACCAAAAGAAAGAATTATCGAGTATCTTGCAGTTAAGAAAAACATGAAAGATAAGCCAGAAAAAGCACAAGACCCAATAATCTGTTTTGTTGGTCCTCCTGGAGTTGGAAAAACATCTTTAGCAAAATCGATTGCGCGTGCTATGGGTAGGAGTTTTGTTAGGTTATCTTTAGGCGGAGTGAGGGATGAAGCTGAAATACGAGGCCATAGAAGGACATATATAGGAGCACTTCCTGGTCGTATCATACAATCCTTGAGAAAGGCTAAGACAAAAAATCCGATATTTCTTATGGATGAAGTGGATAAAATGTCAGCTGATTTTCGTGGCGATCCAGCTGCGGCGCTTTTGGAAGTTCTTGATCCAGAGCAGAATAATACTTTTATGGATCACTACTTGGATACTGAGTTTGACCTATCGGATGTTATGTTTATTACTACGGCAAACACTTTATATGGAATACCTCTTCCATTGCAGGACAGAATGGAAGTAATTGAGATAAATAGCTACACTGAAAACGAAAAGCTAAACATTGTTAAAAAGTTTATTATTCCCAAGCAGTTAAAACTACATGGTTTGACTATAGATGATGTAGAAGTAAAAGATAGTGCAGTGAAGGATATAATCAATAGCTATACAAAAGAAGCTGGAGTTCGCAATATGGAAAGAGAAGTAAAAACCATATGC
Organism: bacterium; assembly: GCA_037138355.1. Classification (GTDB taxonomy): domain Bacteria; phylum Oederibacteriota; class PGYV01; order PGYV01; family Palsa-1178; genus PALSA-1178. The sequence goes on along the minus strand of JBAXIL010000005.1, from coordinate 55,668 downwards.
AGAAAAATAGCAAAAGCCAAAGTTACTGAAGAAAAGAAATATAAAAAAATAATAATTGATTCTGACAATATACATAAGTTTCTTGGAGTCCCGAGGTTTATGGATGTACCTACAAAAGATGTAAATGGAGTTGGAACGGCAACAGGTATGGCGTGGACTGAAGTAGGTGGAGATGTACTTGTTATAGAAGTAACAACTATGAAGGGTAAAGGGCAATTGCTTTTAACAGGAAAGCTTGGGGATGTTATGAAAGAATCAGCACAGGCAGCTTTAAGTTATACAAGAGCAAAGGCAAAACAACTTGGAATTAAGGAAACTGTTTTTGCAAAAACAGATATACATGTGCATGTCCCTGAAGGTGCTATACCAAAGGACGGACCTTCTGCAGGTATTACCATGGCTACAGCAATTATTTCAGCTTTTACTGGTAAACCAGTTAAAAAGCTTCTTTCTATGACTGGAGAAATCACACTCCGTGGAAGGGTACTTCCTATTGGTGGATTAAAAGAAAAAACACTTGCCGCACAGCGTAATGGAATAAAAGATGTAATAATTCCTTTTTACAATAAAAAAGATTATACAGAATTGCCAGATTATGTAAGAAACGATATGAAATTTTATTTTGTGAAAACAATGGACGAGGTGATAAAAATAGCCCTCGGAATAAATATCGGCGGGAAAAAGAAATAAATGTTTAAATATGTTTTCAAAAAAAACAAAATGAAAGTAATTATGGGCGCGGCGGATTTGGTTGGAACAATAATCTTCGCGCCTTTTTCATTTATAAGAAAAAAACTTACAGTGAAAAAGGAACCTCGCAATATTCTTGTTGTTAGGCTTGATCAGATTGGCGATATGATACAGGCACTACCATTTTTTGAAGCTTTGAAAAAAAAATATCCGCAGAGTGTAGTTCATGTTGTATGTGTGAAAGATTGTGCATTCCTTCTTGGAAAAAACAGAAATGTGGACAGATTATATTCTATGACATCGTCATGGTTTTATTCTGAAAGAAAGCTTAAGTTAAAGGAATATAATGAGCTTGCAAAGACTCTGAAGCTTATTGGCATTGATGAGGCGTATGATTTGCGTGGAGATATAAGAAATCTATTATTATTAAAGTTTTGCGGAGCAAAAAAAATAAAAGGGTATGATTGCGCTGGTGGTGGATTTTTGATTGATGAAAAGACCACCTATGATAGAAATGAACATGAAATAAATAAGAATCTTAAGTTGTTAAATGTAAAAGCTGAAAAAGAAGTTATAATTGATTTTTCAAAATCTGTTTCTGATGAGAAAGCCGCACAAACATTTATAGAAGAGACAGGTGGTCATAAGTTAAAAAATGTCATAATCCATCCATTTACCAGAGCAAAATCGAAAATGTGGGGTATTGAAAAATATACTGCTTTAGTAGAAAAATTATTGAAAAATGATAATATTAGAATATTTATTATTGGAGGAAAAGACGACATTCTTCATGAAAAGTCTTTTATTTGGAATAATAGAGTAGTTAATTGCATAGGTAAGTTTGGCTTCGGTTTTACTGTGGAATTAATGAGATTGAGCCATGTATTTATAGGAAATGATTCAGGACCGCAGTATTTTGCCGCTTATAGTGGCTTAAAAACTTGTGTAATATATGGAAATACAGTTAATTATAAAAGATGGCAGCCTATGGTTAAAGAAGGCAATTTGATGCCTTTGAGTAAACCTACAGATTGTGGACCTTGTGAACTTTCGCTTTGCAATCAGAAAACTCATGTATGTATGGATATAATATCAGTGGATGATGTTTATCATGCTGTTGAAAAGTGGTTATAGTTAGCTTGTAATTGAATTATAGTTCATTAGTAAATTCAGAACGGAGTCACAATGCAAATTACGAATAAAAAAGTGCTTATAGTTAAGTTGTGCTGTATTGGTGACATTATACAGCTAACACCAGCTTTGCGGGCTCTAAAAGCTGCTGGTAATGAGGTAGATATAGTTTGTACTAAATGGGTTAAGCAAATAGCCCAAATGGTTCCATTTATTGATAAAATACATGTGGTGAATTTGAACAATCCTTTTGGGATAGCTGCGGCTATATTCAAATTACAGTTAGAAAGATATGATTTGGTTATTAATTATCATAGAGATTTGAAATCATATTTATTTATTTCTGTGATTGGGGTAAAACATAAAGTAGGTTTCAATTGGGGTAAAGGTAAAAACTTTTTGGATAATAGTTTTGAATTTGATACCAAACTTCATGAAACACAGAGATATTTAGCTGTGACTCGAGGCTTAGGTGTGGCTGACAAAGGAATATATACAGAATTAAAAGCTCCTGCACAGACAAGTCTTAATTTTAAGGTGGATGAAAATAGAATTTCCATTGGTATTTTCCCAGCTGGGGGTAATAATCCTGGAACAGTAATGGCTACTAAGCGCTGGCCTGTTGAAAAATTTAATGAATTGATAAAAAAATTTGAAAAAGATGGTATGGCTGTATGCGTTTTTGGAGCTGGCTTTGATGCTAATGTAATTGCTGAAGCGACAAAAGATACCTCTGCAGAAGTGATAATAAGCGGTCTGACTGATATGGCTTTTTATATTTCAAAAATGAATTTGTTTATTGCTTGTGATACTGGTCCACTACATATGGCGGCCGCGCTTGGAACAAAAACAATTGGCCTTTTTGGTCCGTCATCACCAGCCATATTTGGTGCTATGGGAAAGCACACGGTAAATATATGGGAAAAAATACCATGCGCTCCATGTTATGAACCAGCAACTGTTTTTAATAGGGAATTTTTGAAGTGTGGGGATAATGTGTGTATGAAAAAAATAACAGTGGAACAGGTATATAAAGTGGCAAAGGATATGCTAAAGTAAATGGGGTGGTTTTGAGTTTTTAGATGAAAATAGTAGTTTTGTAGTTAAACTAAAAACTTAGAACTGTATTTATCTGAATTATCAGGAGGTTTACTTGAAGGTAGCTGTAGTCCACGATTGGCTTACAGGTATCAGAGGTGGAGAAAAAGTTTTGGAACAGATTCTCTTGCTGTATCCAGAGGCTGAAATATTTACATTGATTTGTGATAAAAGTAAGTTAACGCCAGCGATATTAAAGCATAAAATTCACACATCTTTTCTTCAGGCAATTCCTGGGATATTTAAAACATACAGGAACTTTTTGCCTATATTTCCAGCGGCAATAGAAAGTTTTGATATGAAGGGTTTTGACCTAATAATATCTTCAAGTCATTGTGTGGCTAAAGGGATAAAACCTTATAAAGATACAAGGCACATTTGCTATTGTCATACTCCTATGAGATATGCTTGGGATCAGTTTCCAAATTATTTTTCAGTAAAAAGAAATGGCATTGCTAAATATTCTCTCATAGCAGCTATAATGCCATTTCTTAGAACATGGGATGTCAAATCATCCCCAAGAGTAAGTAGCTTTATGGCAAACTCAAATACTGTAAAAGACAGGATTAGTAAATATTATAATAGAGAAAGTAAAGTGGTTCACCCTCCTGTGGATACTGATTTTTATACATTGGGTAATATAAAAGAAGATTATTATTTAATGGTTTCGGCTTTAACAGAATACAAAAAAGTGGACTATGCTGTAAGCTTATTTAACAGGTTCCCTGACAAAAAACTGGTAGTGATAGGCGGTGGTCCGCTGCTGCAAAAAATAAGGTCTATGGCAGGAAATAATATCACTTTGCTTGACTATAAAAGTGATGAAGAAATAAAGAGTCATTACCAGAAAGCAAAAGCATTTATATTTCCAGGAGAAGAAGATTTTGGAATTACTATGGCAGAAGCTCTTGCTTGTGGGACACCTGTCTTAGCTTTTCACAAGGGTGGGTCAAGGGATATAGTCACCGAAGGTGTGACAGGTGAGTTTTATGACGGGACAGACGAAAGCTTTATAAAAAGTCTTGAGAAAATAAGCAATAAACGATATGATGATAAAAAAATGAGGCAAGCTGCTTTAAACTTTTCTAAAGATAAGTTTAGAGAAAATTTTATGGCTTTTGTTAAACAAGGTTAAAAGGAGTTTTTTTGAACAAAAGAATGTTCTTAAGGTTGTTAAAAACAGGATTATTCACTGGGGATGCTGTGATAATAGCAGCAGCAGCGGTATTATCTTATTATATCCGCTTTTATATTCATTTTATTCCTGTTAAGTATGGAATTCCAGTAGCAACTGAATATCTGTATGCTATACCAGTAATATTAGTAGTTTTTTTGCTTGCTTTTAATTATTCTGGTTTATACAGGCTCGAACATGGCAGGTCTCGATTTGATGAACTGGTGTCAGTTCTTACAGCTTCAAGCGCATCCATAATAATATTAGTTTCAATTACTTTCTTTTTTAGGCATGTTTCATATTCGCGAGTTGTAATAATGCATATGTGGTTGATTTCGGTAATAATGCTCGCTATATGGAGGTTCACTTATAGGTCGATTTTCAATTCTGTGAGCCACAGTGGAGCTATTATACAAAAAATATTAATCGTAGGAGCAACAGATATATCAAAGATTCTCATAGACCGTTTAGCCAGACAACATGACACAGGATATAAAGTTATAGGCGTGATTGATAATAAATTGAAAAAAAATAGCAAGTTTTGTGGTTTGACAATTCTTGGAAAAATAAAAGATTTTAATAATATCGCTGGTAAATACAATATGGACGAGGCGTTCATAGGATTATCTGATTATAATAGAAAAGAAGTTGCTGATTTAATTCTTGAAAATGAAAATATCAAATTTATGATTGCTTCAGATGTGCTTGGTATTATCACTAAGTCAATTGATTATGATGAAATGTTTGGCATACCTGTATTTGAGGTTAGGGAATTACCACTTAACATTACTTTTAATAGAATGGTTAAAAGGGTATTTGATTTAGTTGTTTCTTTGGTAATAATATTAGTGTTATCTCCAATTTTGGTACTAACAGCTATACTTGTTAAATTTAGTTCAAAGGGACCAGTTTTTTATGCACAGGAAAGAGTGAGTCGCGACAATAAAAAATTTTTAATGCTTAAATTTAGGACTATGAAGGTTGATGCGGAAAATAAGAGTGGCCCAGTGTGGGCAAAAGAAAACGATCCACGCAGAACAGCAATTGGTACTTTTCTCAGAAAGACAAGCATAGATGAACTCCCTCAGTTTTTAAATGTAATAAAAGGTGATATAAGCATAGTGGGACCGAGACCTGAGCGACCACATTTTATAGAAAAATTTAAGAAAGAAATACCTCGCTATACGGAAAGACATAAAGTAAAAGGTGGCATTTCAGGTTGGGCGCAGGTAAATGGTTTGCGTGGGGATACTTCGCTTTCAGAACGCATAAAATACGATCTTTATTATATTGAAAATTGGACATTATGGTTTGATGTTAAAATAATAATCAAGACGGCTTTAGAAATTTTTCACCATAAGACAGCATACTAAACAACTATAGATATTTAACAATAAAGCAAAAGCTTATTAAGATATCAAATACAGGAGGTTTGTTATGAACATATTAGTAACTGGTGGTGCTGGGTTTATAGCTTCAAATGTAGCGGATGCGTATATTGCTGCAGGGCATAAGGTGGTGATTGTTGACAATCTTTTTATGGGCAATATGAAAAATGTCAATAAAAAAGCAAAGTTTTACAAAATGGATGTGAGAGATTCAAAAATAGCTTCGATAATAAAAAAAGAAAAAATTGAAGTGATAAATCATCATGCGGCTCAGATATCTGTTCCTGATTCTGTGAAAGATCCAGTGGCTGATGCCCAGATAAATATCTTGGGAACATTAAATCTGCTCGAAGCAGCCAGAACAAATGCAATAAAGAAGTTTATTTTTATATCAAGTGGTGGCACAGTTTATGGTTCAAATGTTAAGTTGCCAGCAACGGAAAATAATCCTTTAACTGCTGAGAGTCCATATGGAATTAGTAAGGTCACAGGCGAGCATTATGTCCGTTTTTATACCGCTCAATATGGTATAAAACATACAATACTTAGATATTCAAATGTTTATGGTCCAAGGCAGATTCCTCATGGAGAAGCAGGAGTTGTTGCAATTTTTATAGAAAAAATAATGGCTAAAACAACTCCAGTTATTTTTGGTGGAGGCACATGTGTGCGTGACTATGTGTATGTAGGAGATGTGGCAAGGGCAAGTGTAATGGCTTTAAATAAGGGTGATAATGAAGCTTTTAACATAGGTACTGGTATTAAAACAAATGTAAATCAACTTTATTCTGCTATTCAAAAAGCGACTGGTTTTAATCAAAAAGCTGGAGAAGGACCATATAGAGAAGGCGATTTAAAGGCAAATTATCTACAAAATGATAAAGCCAAAAGAATACTTGGCTGGAAACCAGAAATAAAACTTGAAATAGGAATACAAAAGACCTACGATTATTTTAAATCACTATAATATAATCAGGAGAACTAATGAAAGCATTAATACTTATAGGTGGTGAAGGTACCAGGCTTAGGCCGATTACACTTAATACACTTAAGTGTATGGTTCCTATTGCCAATAAGCCATTTATAGAATATCAAATAGAGCTATTAAAAAAATATAAAATAAAAGATATTATTTTAAGTATCTGCCATATGCCTGAAAAGTTAAAAAAAGTTATTGGAAATGGCAAGAAATATGGCGTGAAGATAAAATATGCAAATGAAAAAAGTCCATTAGGTACAGGCGGAGCAATAAAAAATTGCGAAAAACTTTTGGACGATACAACTTTAGTTTTAAATGGAGATATTTTAACAGATATTAATATAGATTCACTTATTAAAGTTCATAAAACCTCAAAAGCATTAGTTACTATGGCTCTGCATAAAGTTGCAGACCCATCATCTTATGGGGTGGTAGAAACTTCGGTAAAAGGCAGAATAATTAAGTTTACTGAAAAACCAGTTGGTGCTGATATCAAATCAAGTTGGATAAATGCAGGAATATATGTTTTTGATAAACAAGCACTCAAGTATATACCTGCAGGCAGAAAGGTTTCTATAGAAAGAGAAACTTTTCCGAGTATAATAGCTGCAGATAAAGTCATTCAGGCATATAAGGCGGCTTACTATTGGCTTGATATAGGCAGAATTGATAACTTTAAAAAAGCTAATTTTGATTTGATAAAAGGAAAATATAATGGCATTAAGGTCAAAGCATACGGAAAAAAATGTACTATAGGTAAAGCGATTATTAATACCAACACGATTCTTGGGAACTCTGTGACTATAGGTAATGGTGTTTTCATAGAAAATAGTGTGATTTTTGATAATACAGTTATAAGAGACGGTTGCACAATAAAAAATAGTGTAATATGTAATGATTGTCTGATAAACGAACACTCTTCTGTTATGAATATGGTTTTAGGTGATAGAACTATTGTAAAAAAATACTCAAAACAAGGGGTTTAAATGCACGAAATAAAATTTGGGACAGACGGCTGGCGTGCTAAAATAGCTGAGGACTTCACTTTTGAAAATCTTAAAAGAGTAGTGGACGCGTATGCAGTACATACTCTTTTACTCAATCCAAATCCAAAAATAGCTTTGGGATATGATTTTCGCTTTCTTTCAGACAAATATGCTGCTTTTACTGCAACATTACTTCAAAGTTATGGTTTTTCTGTTTATTTATTTGATAAGGCAGTACATACTCCAATGGTATCATTTACAATTGTAAAGAAAAAACTTGACTCAGGAATAATGATAACTTCAAGTCATAACCCATATACTTTTAACGGGTTTAAAATTAAAAATAAATATGGGGCTGGAGCAACAAAAGAAGAAACAAAAGCTGTGGAAAAGCTAATTAAAAAGGGAACAATTCCAAAACAAAAAACAGGAAATATTATTAGTATTAATATGGACAATGAATATGTAAATGAATTGAGACGAAATGTGAATGTAAATGCAATTAAGAAAAGTGGAATTAAGATAGTATTGGATAATATGTATGGTTCAGGCGCAGGATATATGGAAAAAGTATTTGGCAATTACTCAGGTTTAACAGTAATTCATGGCAAGCGTGATCCTTTATTTGGAGGAATTAACCCAGAGCCAATAAGAAAAAATCTTTTGGAACTTGAGAACAAGGTTAAAGTAATGAAAGCCTCCATAGGTATAGCAATAGATGGTGATGGGGATAGAATGGCTTTTGTGGATGATAAAGGAAAGTATATACCAACACACAAAGCTTTGGTCTTACATTTTTTGCATCACTTGAAAAATAGAAAAATGAAGTTTAAATTTGTTAAGACAATTGCAGGCACAGCACTTTTAAATACCATAGCTAAAGAATATGGCATAGAATTGCTTGAAACTCCTGTAGGGTTTAAATATATAGGCAATCACATAATAAAGGATAAAGCTACCATAGGTGGTGAAGAAAGCGGTGGTGTTGGTTTTGGTTACTATATACCAGAGCGAGATGGAATCTTAGGAAACCTTTTATTACTTGAGTTTTTAGTTAAAGAAGGCAAGTCAGTATCTGAAGTGTTGGCTTCACTGGATAAAAAATATGGTTTTTACGAATATGACAGGGTAGATATAAAGTTTAAGGAAGCGCATAGAAAAGCTATAGTTGAAAAAGTTAATAAACTTGAATCAATTGGTAGTATTGCATGTAAAAGCATACAGTCAGTTAACCGTCTTGATGGTGTAAAATACATAATATCAGATAATGAGTGGATTTTATTTAGGTTCTCAGGAACTGAGGCGTTATTGCGGATATACACAGAAGCACCTACAATAAAAAGAGTTAAAGAAAATCTTGAATTTGGGAAGAAATTGGTCGATTAATATAGCAGTTAATGGTTTTGAGTGTGATTAATAACCCAGCTGTTTTAACTTCGCAAGGTCCTTTATCAATCTATCTTGTGCAGGATCTATAGCAAGTGATTTCTCAAAATAAAACCTTGCTTTCTTATAATCTTTAAGTCGGATGTAAACCAATCCTAAATTATCAAGAGCAGGAACATTTGTAGGCTCTAACTTAAGAGCCATTTCATATTTTGGTATGGCTAATTTATAGTCGCCTTTCATAGAATATATAAGTCCTAAATGAAAAAAGGATCTACCTAATTTGGGATTGAGCTTAATGTCCTTTTCGAATTCTATAAGAGCTTCGTCAAACTTGTTTGTCTTGATGAGATTCCTGCCATTTTCAAAGTGTGCGGAGAGCTCCTGAAGCTGATCTTCTTTATCCAGCTGTCTTCTGTATTCTGAGAGTGCTGAGGCCAAATAATTTTTAACATTGTAGTTGTAAGGATCAAGTCTCCCAGCAAGTTCAAAATAATATGCTGCTTTTTTGTATTGGCTAAAACGACCATAAAAGCTGCCAAGATTAAAAACTAAATTGAAATTTTCAGGATTTATTGAATAACACTTAAGAAAAAGTTTTTCAGCTTTTTCAAAATAATTTTGTATATAAGGGTCAGAGCTATATATCAGTGCTACCGAACCCAAAACAGCAATAGAATCATAGCTTTCTATTATTGCTTTATTTAAAAGTGATTCATAAATAGGAAACATAGATTTGCTTTTGTAATAATTAGCTTCTCTGTATAGGTAAGTACCAATAATTTCTCTTTCTTCAAAATCGTGAAATAGAGGAGCTCCCCAGGTAATGCCCTTGAGTGAAAATATTTTCCAGTATTTATTGTTTGGTTCTTCGTATTTATCTGATATTTTAAAAAGAAGCCCAGAAGGAATCTCTGTAAATAGTTGTGAACCTATTTCACTGATAGTGAAAAGGTTGGTATAGCCCAAAGACAGTGCTGTGAGCACATTGTGGGTAGTTTGCGTTGATTTTGATTTTTCGAGCAATGGCAAAGAATCCTTAAACACAGTTAAGATATTATCATAAACTGAAAGCGCAGGTTTCTTATTTAAAACAAATTTAAAATAAGCCAGAGGATATATATTATTATCTCCACTGGCAAAAAGTCCTGACTTGGTATCAGGCAGGCAGGTCAGTATGTCTGTTGCGTAGTTATATGCAACATAATTATTGGATTTGTTAGCTTCATAAGAATTGAGCTTAATACTTAAAGAAAATATGAAAATTATGAAAAGACTTATTATAGTTATCATGGCAGGAGTATTCTTTATGTAGGAAAATAATGAATGAAAAAAATAAGCTATGAAAAAAAACATAATTATATAAGAAGGAATCATATAACGGAAAGCCAGTTTTAAGTCTGTATAGTTGCCATAAAATAGTAGCATGGTAATGCTGGACAGGAATATAAGTAAAAAAGTGATTGTGTATTTGAATTTATTCATAAATGCCATTATTACGCCAACAATAAAAAGTATTAAGGCGAGTGGTGATATTTCACGAAGAAGTACATCTTTGACATAGTTAAAGAATGTAAGAACTCCGCTTATGCCCCTGGCGAATTTTTTGATATTGTACTGTTCTTGGGTTATGTAGCTTAAAAAATTCTTTATAGTGTTTATGTCTGCCCATTTTAATAAAGCATCTGAATTTGCTCTAATTACTAAATAGGCAAAGGCACTTAAACCGATGGCAAGAAAAAATACGAGCCAAATAATATTTTTCTTAATTGAATCAAACTTTGTAATTGCCAAATGAAGCCAAAGAATCCCTGAAAAAGCTGTGAGTGTGAGATGCAGCCCAACGCCAAGTCCTGTTAAAAGTGCCCATAAATATAGGTATTTTGACTCTTCCTGGTGTTCATTATAGAGAAAAAACAGCAGTAATATGGCCGCACAAAATGCTGCATTTAAGGTATATATTCTGGACATAACAGCTTGTGACCAAAGCGTGTAAGTAAAAATAAATAGAAGCGATAAGGTGAGGGCTATAAAGCCACTGATAAGCTTGTTTTTCTCTTTGTTAAAGAAAACAGATAAGGCAAGAAATAATAGAGCGGGAGTTAAAGCCCCAAAAATTGCGGACATAAAATTTATTTTAAATGCAGGATTAGCCAGTGGAAAAAGTGAAAAAACTTTACCGAGTAATATGTAAAGCGGGAAACCAGTAGGGTGTGCTATGCCAAGCGTTTTTATCATACTGATAAGTTCGCCTGAATCTCCAAAAGTAAAAGTTGGTGCCAGTGTGTTTAGGTAAACCATGAGAGCAGTTAAGAACACCAGAATAAATAAAAGCGGTGTGATTAAGCGTTTACTCATATGCTATGTTCAGCCTTTCTATAGCAGAAGCCTTTCCAGTATTTTCATCGACAGTAGTTAAGACCGCATTTATGCGTATATTGCCTTCGGCTATTTCAAATTTTTCAGGAGAGGCAGTTAAAAATCTTCTAATAATGATTTCTTTTTTTACTCCTATGACAGAGTCAAAAGGACCAGTCATGCCAGCATCGGATATAAAGGCAGTACCACCTTCAAGTATTCTTTCGTCAGCTGTTTGGACATGTGTGTGTGTGCCAAAAACGCCTGATACGCGGCCATCAAGATAAAAGCCCATGGCTTGTTTTTCAGAAGTAGCTTCGGCATGAATATCCACGAAGATAACAGAAGCATTATTTTTAATTTCATTTATTGCTTTGTCAGCAGCACGGAAAGGGCAGTCCACAGCAAGCATAAAAACGCGACCTACGAGATTAATTACGCCTATGTTTATTTTTTTTCCAGATTTTTCTATGGTGTATATGGCATGTCCTAATCCAGGATTTCCTTCAGGAAGATTTGCTGGACGAATAAGCCGACGGTCTGATTCTAAAATAGAAATGACATCTTTTTTATCCCAAATATGGTTGCCGAGAGTGATTGCATCAACCCCACAATGTAGGAGCTCTTCAAATGTTTTAACTGTAATACCAAAACCACCGGCAGAGTTTTCTCCGTTAGCTATGCAAAAATCAATTTTTTTATCTTTTATAATGTTTGGCAGAAGCGCCGCGAGGGCGCGCCTGCCAGGTTTTCCGTTTACATCACCAATGAAAAGTACATTTATCATAAATCACCTTGTTTCTATTTTAATCTTATTTAGCGTATTCAACAGCCCGGACTTCTCTTATTACTGTTATTCTTATTTGTCCTGGGTATTGAAGTTCTGATTCAACTTTTTTTGCTATGTCTTTTGAGAGTTGGTAGGTTTTTAAGTCATCCATATTTTCTGGTTCTACCATGATTCTGACTTCACGACCTGCTTGTATGGCAAATACGCGCTGTACTCCTTCAAATGAAGAAGCAATTTTCTCCAAATTCTCAAGTCTTTTGATATAGCTCTCAAGAGTTTCGCGTCTTGCACCAGGTCTTGCAGCGGAGATACCATCAGCTGCCTGAACTAAAACTGCTTCTATTGATTTTGGTTCCACATCATTATGATGTGCTTCTATAGCATGAATAATTTTTTCTGATTCTCCGTATTTCCTTGCAGCATCAACTCCGAGCTGTACATGCGAGCCTTCCTGTTCGTGGTCTATTGCTTTGCCTATGTCGTGAAGTAGAGCAGCCCTTTTAGCAAGGGTAGGGTCTAAGTGAAGTTCTGATGCTATTATGGCTGTAATATAAGCCATTTCTATGGAATGTTGTAAAACATTTTGTCCGTAACTTGTTCTAAAATGCAATTTACCAAGCAGTTTTACGAGCTCAGGGTGCAAGGTGCCAATTCCGACATCCATGCATGTGCGTTCTCCAATTTCTTTTAAGCGCTGTTCCATATCCAGTTTAGTTTTAGTTACTATTTCTTCAATGCGTCCTGGATGTATTCTTCCATCTTGTATGAGGCGTTCTAAAGAGAGTCTTGCTGTTTCTCTTCTGACTGGGTCAAACGCTGATATGGTAACGGCTTCTGGAGTATCATCTATGATGAAGTCAACTCCTGTTGCTGATTCTAAAGCTTTGATATTTCTTCCTTCGCGGCCTATGATGCGTCCCTTCATTTCTTCGTTAGGAAGGGGAACAACAGATACGCTGACTTCTGAAGTGTGGTCAGCAGCTACGCGTTGTATGGCTGTAACAATTATTTCGCGCGCTTTTTTATCTGCATTTTCTTTTGTCTCTTCTTCTATTCTTTTTATCTGCAGAAGTGATTCGTGGCGTGCTTCGTTAAGCATAGAGTTGATAAGTTCGTTCTTTGCGTTTTCAGCTGATAAGCCAGATATGGCTTCGAGCTTTTGTCTTTGTTCGCCAACTAATAGTCCCAAATCTTCTTCATTCTTTTTGAGCTTCTTTTCTAAGTCGTCTAAGCCGGTTCTTTTTTGAGTAAGTTCTTTTTCTTTTTTGTCGACTGTTTCTATTTTTTTGTCAAAATTTTCTTCGCGTTGTCTTAATCTTTTTTCCAGGTCGCCTAATTCCCGGCGTTCTTCTCTGGTTTTTACATCAAACTCTGATTGTGCTTTTAACATCTTATCTTTTACTTCGAGCTCGGCTTCTTTTTTCCATGAACCCGCCTCTTTCTTGGCGTTTTCAATAATCTGTTCTGAAAAAACTTTTGCACCTGAGATACGCTGTTCGGAAATGAACTTCCTTAGAATAAATCCCAATCCTGTTCCTGCCAACAGCGCGACTACCGCTGCAATAATTGCTCCTACCATAAAAAACCTCCTCTAAATTGTTGTTTTAGTATTTCGCAGCTTTAAGTAAAAAGCACATAAGTATAACTAAAAGCTGTGCCCGCTTATTTGGCGGAGGAGAAAAACGGATAGATTTATTTTGAGATACAATCAGGCAATATGAACAGAGAAGAAATTAAATCATCACAAACCATTTGGTTTGTGTCTGCTGATATAACAGGGCTTTCGCCGCTATTTGCCTTTTTATCAAGATAAATTATTAACATTCCGTTGTTCTCCACCGTAAAATATTACGGATATAATTGCCCAGCGTGCCGTGAGAAGAAACCATTTGGACCGACTAAACAGGTGGGTGCCTGACAGGTGCCTTAGGTTTCCCGCGTTAGCGGGTATACACACAGCGACTGGTTCCGGCTCCCTGATTAATAGGCGTTGGACCAAATAAACCTCTTCAGCACAAACACTCCAGGATATAAATACAACTTTAAAATTGTGTCAAAATAACTTCTTTTTCTTATAGAATGATAACATATTTATAAGATTATAGTCAAGCACATAAAACCCTATATAATAATGAGAAAGAGTGAAATTCGAGGGTTATTTGTTGTGATTTTGGAGTTTGATATCTAAAAATGGATTATTGTATGCTTATTATAAAAAAAACTCCACGGCATTGCTGCCGTGAAGCTGTAAATCTCACAAGTTTGGCACCTGTAAATACACTATAACAGTCAAAAGACAGGAAGTCAAACCATATTAATAGGGACTTGGGTTAAAGTCTCTATATTTAAGGCAAAAAAAATAGTTTATTGATATTTTCAAAAACATTGAAAAACCTGCTTAAAGTATGATATAATTTATTTTCAAGGGTGTTTTTATAACAGTAGTTAGAAATGTAAAAACAACTCTTAAAAACAGATAAAAGCTAAATTTAAAAGGAGTTGCTAAATGGAAAAAATTATAGAGAAAGCCAGGACTTTGGTAGAGGCATTACCATTTATTAAAAAGTTTAATGGTGCTACTTTTGTAATAAAATATGGCGGAAGCGCTATGACAGATGAAAAATATAAAAAGCTTTTTATACAAGATATTGCTTTGCTGAGCTTGGTAGGCGTAAAGATTGTGCTTGTACACGGTGGTGGGGATGATATCAGCGGTATGCTGAAAAAACTCGGTAAAGTTCCTAAGTTTGTGGACGGGCATCGTGTGACTGATAAGGAAACTTTGGAAGTTGTGGAGATGGTGCTTGTTGGAAAAGTAAATAAAGAGATAGTAAAAAATATTAATATGCACGGCTTGCAGGCTTTGGGCATGTCGGGTAAAGACGGAAATCTGATTATGGCAAAAAAGAAAAAAAGTAATGGAAAAGATATTGGTTTTGTGGGAGAGGTTACATCTGTTAATACAAAATTACTTGCGACTTTAGACCGCGAAGGTTACATACCGGTTATAGCGCCAATAGGCGTAGATGCTTTGGGCAATGGTTATAATATAAATGCTGACATGGTGGCTGGTGCAATAGCAGAAGCTATGAAAGCGGACAAGCTTATTTATTTAACCGATACTGACGGAGTAAAGATAGGCGGAAAATATACTCATTCAATAAAAGTAAAAGATGTTACAAAATATATTAAGGCAAAAGACATAACAGGTGGGATGCTTCCTAAAATACTATCGGCAAAGACGGCAATAGAAGCTGGTGTAAAAAAGGTGCACATAATAAATGGCACAAAAGAACATTCTATGTTACTTGAAATATTTACAAATGAAGGCATAGGTACAGAGATAGTAAAATAATACTTTAAGGAAACATTGGAGACTGAAATGGATACAAAAAAAGTAAAAGTTATGGACAAAGAATACATAGGTAATACCTATAAACGCTATGATGTGGTATTTGAAAAAGGCGCGGGTTCATATCTTTATGATAAAAGTGGAAAAAAATATCTTGATTTCTTTGCTGGCGTGGCTGTGAATGCTTTAGGACACAATAATAAGGCAATAAACACTGCAATAATCAAACAATTGAAAAAATATATACATTTATCAAATTGGTTTTACACTGAAGCACAGGCTGAGCTTGCTAAAGTGATAGTGGATAATTCTTTTGGTACAAAAGTGTTTTTTGTAAATACTGGAGCTGAAGCTAATGAAGTGGCTATGAAAATGGCGCGCAAATGGGGCTTACTTCACAAAAAAGGCGCTAATAAGATAATTACTTTCTACAATTCTTTTCACGGACGCACTATGGCTGCCTTAAGTGCAACGGCACAAGAAAAATTTCATAAGTATTTGAATCCAGTTTCTCCAGGATTTGTTTATGCGAAATTCAATGACTTAAATGATGTGAAAGCCAAAATAGATAATGAGACAGTGGCTATGTTGATTGAACCAGTGCAGGCAGAGGGCGGCATCTTCACTCCTGAACCAGGATTTTTAGAAGGACTTAGGGAGCTTTGCGATAAGAATAATATTCTCCTTATATATGATGAAGTGCAAAGTGGTTTGGGACGGTTGGGTAAAAAGTTTGGTTATGATGTTTATGGTGTAAAACCTGATATCATGACTTTGGCAAAGTCCTTAGGTGGTGGACTGCCTTTGTCAGCGGTGGTCATTGATAAAAAATTAGAAGAGGTTTATACTTTTGGCGACCACGGTACAACTATGGGTGGCAATCCAGCGGCTTGTGCTGCTGGGCTTGTGGTATTAAAAACAGTTCTTAAACCTGCTTTTTTAAAAGAAGTTTATAGCAAGGGTGAATATATTATTAAACAAATTAAAAAATGGAAAAATCCAAAAATACAAGAAATACGAGGCACAGGACTTCTGATAGGACTGCAATTAAAAGAAGGGGCTGCGGATATTGTGGCGGCTGCTTTAAAAGCAGGACTTATAATAAATGTTACAGGAAAAGAAACAATCCGTTTGGAACCACCTTTGAATATTAAAAAAACGGAAATAGATAAAGGACTTGCCATACTTAAAAAAATTATGGCTTGATTAATTATTCGCGGAGGTTTTTAAAATGTCTATGATTCATTTGGCAAAGAAAGATTTGATTTCTATTCTTGATTTAACTAAAGAAGAAATCGAATCCATATTAAATGTTTCGGATATGATTCGCCATAAGCATAAAAACAGGGAAATGTTTTTTCCGCTTTTAGGCAAATCGCTTGCCATGATTTTTACTAAATCATCCACTCGTACCAGGGTCTCGTTTGAGATAGGTATGTTTCAATTAGGCGGCGCAGCGCTTTATCTTAATCCTACAGATACACAAATCGGTCGCGGTGAACCTATAGCTGACACAGCACGAGTTTTGTCGCGGTATGTTGACGGCATAATGATTCGTACATATAAACACAGTGATGTTACAGAACTTGCTAAATATGCGACAGTGCCTGTAATAAATGGCTTGACTGATGATGAACACCCATGTCAGATAATTGCTGACCTGCTTACAATAAAAGATAAGAAAGAAACACTTAAAGGTCTTAAAGTGGCATATATAGGCGATGGTAATAATGTTTGTAATTCGTGGTTGTATGCTGCACCTAAAGCTGATATGCACATGGCAGTAGCAAGTCCAGCTGCATATCTTCCTGTAAAAAATGTTGTGGACAAGGCAAAAGAATTGGCTGTGGCTGGAAAAACACAAATATTAATTACGGAGTCCCCAGAAGAAGCGGTTAAGGATGCGGATGTCATATATACAGATGTTTGGGCAAGTATGGGACAAGAAGAAGAAAGCGAAAAGCGTAAAAAAGAATTTGCTCGTTATCAGGTAAATGCAGAACTTTTGAAAAAGGCAAAAAAAGATTGCATAATAATGCATTGTTTGCCAGCGCATCGCGGTGAGGAAATATCTGCCGAAGTTATGGACGGACCGCAGTCAGTCGTTTTTGATCAAGCGGAAAACAGGTTACACGCACAGAAGGCAATACTATCGATGTTAATGGGTAAGTAAAGTTGCAATGACAATCAATAACTTATATAAGGAGAAAGAAAATGGCAAAATCAGCAAAGAAAGTTGTCTTAGCGTATTCTGGAGGACTTGATACTTCCATTATAGTTCCATGGCTTAAGGATACTTATGGCTGTGAAGTTATAGCATGCGTAGTGGATGTCGGTCAAAAAGAAGATTTTGAAAAAGTTCGTAAAAAAGCAATCGCGAGCGGCGCTTCTAAAGTTTATGTTATGGATGTAAGGGCTGCGTTTGTAAAAGATTTTATATATCCTATGCTTAAATCAGGTTCTTTATATGAAGGCAAATATTTTCTTGGAACTTCAATAGCGCGTCCTATAATCGCAAAAGCACAAGTTGACATAGCTTTAAAAGAAGGCGCTGATGCAGTATGTCACGGTTCGACAGGCAAGGGAAATGATCAAGTGCGTTTTGAACTAACTTATAAAGCTCTTGCTCCACATTTAAAAATAATTGCACCATGGCGCGAGTGGAATATAAAGTCGCGTACTGAAGCTATGGCTTATGCGCATGCTCATAATATTCCTATAGTCGCCACGAAGAAAAAACCTTATTCGGAAGATGATAATTTATGGCACATATCCCACGAGGGTGGCATACTTGAGGATCCAGCAAAAGAACCGATAGACGATATACTAAGCAAAATAAGTACGCTTGAAAAAGCTCCAAATAAAGCAGAGTATGTGACAATTGATTTTGTGAAAGGTGAACCAGTGGCTGTAAATGGCAAGACTATGTCGGCGCTTGATATAGTATATAAACTAAATGCTATAGGCGGAAAACACGGCATAGGATTTGTGGATATGGTTGAAAATCGATTAGTGGGAATTAAGTCGCGTGGGACATACGAAACACCAGGCGGTACTATACTTTATGCAGCACACAGAGAGCTTGAAGAAATTACATTGGACCGCGACACTTTTCATTATAAACAAATGATAGCCATGAAGTTTGGTGAAATGGTTTATAATGGTATGTGGTTTGCTCCACTGCGTGAGGCCTTAAGCGTGTTTATAGACAAGACGCAGGAAACCGTAACTGGAAAAGTAAAACTAAAACTTTATAAAGGAAACATTCGCTCGGCAGGCAAGACTTCACCTTACTCTATGTATAGTGAGGCTATGGCAACTTTTGAAGCTGAGGAAGTTTATAATCAGAAAGATGCAGAAGGGTTCATAAATCTTTATGGACTTCAGTTGAAGATTTATAATCAGATACAGAAAAAAATGAAGAAGAATAAAACTTAAGGAGCTAAAAATGGAAAAAACTTGGGACGGACGCTTTAAAAAGACTCTTGACCCTGCTGCCGATAAGTTCAATGCGTCAATAGCTTTTGACAAAAGGCTTTTTAAGTATGATGTAGCAGCTGGTATCGCCCATACTAAAGCTCTGCATAAGGCAGGTATTATTACTCTTAAGGAAACAAATAAGATTATAGGCGGACTTAAAGACCTTCTGAAAAAAGAAGGTTCCATTAATTTTTCTGCTTATGAAGATGTGCACTCAGCGGTTGAAACGGAATTATCAAAAGCCATAGGAGAGACAGGCAAAAAACTTCACACAGGTAGGAGCAGGAATGACCTTGTGGCGACAGATACAAGAATGTATATGATGGTTGAAATCAAAAATATTATGACTTTGATAAAAAAATTAATGGCGCGTATGACTATACTTGCAGAAAAAAACATAAATGTATTTATGCCTGGCTTTACACATTTGCAGCACGCACAGGTAATATCTGCTGGCCAGTGGCTCATGGCATATTGCAGCATGTTAAAACGAGATCATGAACTTTTTGAATTTGTTTTAAAACGCACTGACCGTCTTACTATAGGAAGCGGAGCACTTGCTGGAAGCAACTATAATATAGATCGTGCTCTTTTAGCAAAAGAGACAGGGTTTAAAAATGTAGCAGAGAACTCTATGGATGCAGTTTCTGATAGGGATTTTGTCCTTGATTTTCTCTATGCTTCTTCCGTGTCGGCTGTACACTTATCAAGGCTTGCGGAAGAAATAATCATTTATAATTCAAGTGAGTTTAATTTTTTGGAAATAGATGATACCTTTGCAACAGGTTCTTCAATTATGCCGCATAAGAAAAATCCTGATATAGCAGAGCTTATTCGTGGTAAGGCTGGAAAGTTTTTTGGAGGCCTTATGGCTGGTTTCACTATGCTTAAAGGACTGCCTTTGGCATATAATAAGGACATGCAGGAAGATAAGGTTTTGGTTTTTAGTAGGCTTGATGAATTAAAAGACATACTAAATATCGCAGAAAAATTATTGGCAAATATAAGTTTTAAAACGGAAAAACTCGATGAGCAACTAAATGATTATTTTATGTATGCAGTAGATGTGGCTGATTATTTGGTAAAAAAAGGAACAGCTTTCCGCGACAGTCATAAGATAGTTGGGCAAATGGTAAGCTATGCTATAGACAATAATAAATCTTTTCCGAAATTTGAAGAACATGAACTAAATAAGTTTTCAAATAAGTTTGGCGAAGATTATTATGCTATCTTTGATCCTATGAAATCAGTCAATTCAAAACGGACTTCTGGTTCTACTTCTATTGCTTCAGTAAAAAAACAAATTGCAGCGGTAAAAAAGTTCACAAAAAAATAATTTCCTAAACTTTTGGGATATATTTGTTAAGGCGGTAAAATTATGAAAATGGAACATCATATAGCCGTTTCTGTACCAGTTGCAGTAGGTGTTTGGTTTACAACACATAACTGGTACTATGTCGCAATGTCATTGTTTCTTGGGTTCCTTGTGGATGTTGATCATGTAATCGATTATATAAGGGAAGAAGGAACATTTAACATGAAAGGGCTGTTCAAAAAATCATATTTAGGTGACTTTCATCACTTTTATGTTATTTTTCATGCCTATGAATACATATTAATAGCATGGATAGTTGGATTTTTTACTCACAATTATACTTTTTCTATTGTTTTCACTGTGGCCTATCTAAGTCATATGCTTCCTGACCAGCTTATGAATAATACAAAAACATTTGGATATTTTATGACATATAGAATATATAAAAAGTTTGTTATGACGGAGTTCTTTTATAATAAAGGACAGAAACTAAAAAAAATAAAGACAAAAACTTCAAGGGAGAAAAAATGAATATATTTTATAAAATTACCATATTGTTGTTTGCACAGGGAGTTACTGCCGCGCTCGCTCAGATAATTCTATCCAGAGAGATAACAAATCAGGTATTATTGACAAACGACATTATTGGTTTTACTATTCTTTCGTGGGTGTTTGGGGCAATTTTAGCATTTCAGACTATAAAGAAAATAGCAGCAGGGAAAGCTCCAGAAAAAAAGCTTAATTTTATTGCTGCTATTGTTCCAGTAATTAATGCTTTTTATATTACTGGAATGGTTATACTTGTGAGATATTTTAAACCTGTTTTGACATTAGGACCTGATGTTAATGCCCCAGATTGGACTGCTTTGGCAATGCTGGGAATTGTTTTCGTACCGATTGCGTTTATGATATTTATTTCAATTTTTTCACTTGTGGAGGCATTAAAAAAAGGAAAAGTTCAACAATTTGTTTTTACTGCTATTGCGGCTGTTGTGGCTGGTATAGTTGCGGCAATAATTTTTTATACACTATGGGCTGTTAAATATTATATCAATATAGATGTGGTTTACACGCTTGGTGTATTTAATCTTGCTATTGCTTACTTATTCTTTAGGGATAAAACCATGGAAGGCCGCTGGCTTATGCTGATAATTATTGGAACACTTATTATTTATCTCGGTTTCAATATAGCAGGTATGAAACAAAAAGTTGATGAGGCAAGCTCTCGTGCTTTGTTTAAAAATTTTACAATAATAGC
This sequence comes from bacterium, assembly GCA_037138355.1. Classification (GTDB taxonomy): domain Bacteria; phylum Oederibacteriota; class PGYV01; order PGYV01; family Palsa-1178; genus PALSA-1178. The sequence continues at coordinate 34,283 of JBAXIL010000005.1, read as the reverse complement.
GCAGAAAGAATATCCAACAGTTAATTTTTGTCTTGTAAAAAAAGGCGAAGAAACTCGTGCCTATGAAAACGGAACACTGGCATATATATTAGGTGACAAAAAGTTTAAAATAATTGCAAGTCCTGCAAAAGGTCCACGAGTTCTTGTTATCAATGGTGGTTTAGCTGGCATGACTGAGGCGCTTTCAAATAATAAAAGTGTTAAAGAAATAGTTTGTGTGGAAGCGGATCCTTATATAGCATTTGTACTTAGTAAAATGTATGGGAATTTTAAAACTAAGAATAAGCTTGAATACATATCGGCTCAAAATACAAGCGGGATAGCAATGGCAATTAAAGACAAAGGTTTGTTTAATACGATAATCATAATACCAAGATTGCAAGGGCATATAGAGGGTAAATATTATGCTTCGGCTGAATTTTTAAATGCTGTGAATAAAATGTTGGAAAAAGATGGACAGATAATCTACGGCGGAATTAATGAAAAAAAGTAAAGACCATTTCAATCAACTTGTAAGCATAATGAAGACCCTTAGGGCAAAAGATGGGTGTCCATGGGATAAAAAACAAACGCATAAGAGCATAACTCCATATCTACTTGAAGAAGCTTATGAAGTGATAGAAGCAATCAACAATAATGATTCTGAAAACTTGAAAGAAGAGTTAGGAGACCTACTTTTGCAGGTTGTATTTCATGCACAGATAGCTTCTGGTAATAATAAGTTTGAAATAGAAGATGTTATAAAAGCCATTAGTAATAAGCTGATAATAAGGCATCCACATGTGTTTGGGGACAAGAAAGGGCTCACAAAAGATTGGCATGTGAGGGATTTTTGGGAAAAACAAAAGAAAGAAAGTAAAAAAAGAGATTCGGTTATAGATGGGGTTCCAAAGGCACTCCCTGCACTATTAAGAAGTCGTCGGCTTCAGAGCAAGGCACAAAGCACAGGTTTTAAGTGGAAAAAACAGGAGTCCATACTGGAAAAAGTAGAAGAGGAGTTTCGTGAAGTAAAAGCCGCAATTAAATCAAAAAATAAAAAAAATATAAGTGAAGAGCTTGGAGACCTTATGTTTGCACTTGTCACATTGGCATACCACAATAATATAAATGCAGAAGATTCTGTACAAAAAGCAAATGATAAGTTCATAAAAAGGTTTAAAAAAATTGAGAAAAGTTTAGTTCCAGGTATGTCAGAAAAAGATATGATAGCATTATGGAAGAAAGCAAAGAAAAAAAGTTAGGTTTTATATGATTGTTTGATTCCTCGTTTAAAATCCAAAGTTTTGAAATTTTTGTATGTTATTTATATTTTTAAGGATTTTATGATGGGGTTATAAAAAAAATTGGCGGAGAAGGAGGGATTCGAACCCTCGGACCCAGTTTCCCGGATCAACTGATTAGCAGTCAGCTGCCATCGGCCACTCGGCCACCTCTCCGTTTTTAATCTACTGCTCAATCTGGTCAACTGCTCAACATGCGGACAGCGAAGGAGCGCTGTCCCTACAAGAGCAAAATAATAATCTTTATGAAAACAGATAATGGAAAGTAGAACGAAAGTTGGATTTTAACCCATGTCTTTATTTTTCGTATTTCTACTATCTACTTTCTACTCTCAACTTTATCGCCAATTTTTGAAAAAAATTGGCGGAGGGCGAGGGACTCGAACCCCCAAGGGATTTCTCCCATCAGATTTCAAGTCTGACGCATTACCAATTATACTAGCCCTCCACAATGCGGGATAATTTATCAATATTTTAAGTTCGAAGTTTTGAGTTCAAAGTTTGGAGTTGAAGGCAGATCTGCCATTAACTAAAAACTTAAAACTCGTTCTTATTCGTCCCAACCTACAAGAATTCCAACAGCAACTAAGACATAGCCACCGATTATCATAATAGGTGCTACGGCTCCAGCCCAGTTAGAAGCATCTGCATTTACTTTTGTAAGAACAAAATATCCAAGTGCTAAAACAACTAAGGCACCTAAAACTATATATAATCCTGTTATATTTTTCTTTGCTTGAGGCTGATTATTTGCCATAAAACACCTCCAAAAATTATGAAAAAGTAAGTGAGTATACTACTTTTTGCTTATCCTGTCAATACCACCCATATAAGGCCTTAAAATCTCTGGAATTATTACTTCCATATCTTTTGTCTGGTTGGCTTCCAAAATAGCAGGGAATAATCTTGATGTGGCAAGTCCTGAACCATTTAGGGTGTGAACAAAACGGACTTTATTGTCCTTATCTTTAAAGCGTATTCTTGCTCTGCGTGCCTGATAATCTTCAAAATTAGAGCAGGAAGAAGTTTCCCAATACCTATCGGCACCAGGATGCCAGACCTCTATATCATAAGTTTTGGATGAGGCAAAAGTCATGTCTCCTGTGGATAAAAGTAGCACTCTGTAATGTAAATTAAGTTTCTTGAGTATAGATTCGGCATTGAGTGTAAGCTTTTCAAGTTCATCATAAGAATCTTCTGGTCTGACAAATTTTACAAGTTCAACTTTATTAAACTGATGCATGCGAACAATGCCTTTCATATCTTTACCGTAGGAACCAGCCTCTTTACGAAAGCACGGAGTGTAAGCTGTATAATATATAGGTAGGTCGCGATCAAGCAGAACTTCATCTTTGTGAATGTTTGTGACAGGTACTTCTGCAGTAGGTGCCAGAAAATAATCAGGTTCAGTTAGTTTAAAAGAATCATTTTCAAATTTTGGTAATTGTCCTGTGCCTGTCATGGAATCACGGTTAATTAATATAGGAGGCATAATTTCTTTATATCCATTTTCTCTTGTTTGTACATCAAGCATAAAATTAATAAGGGCTCTTTCCAAAAGCGCTCCGAGTCCTTTATAAATTACAAATCTTGCACCAGTTACTTTTACAGCGCGTTTGTCGTCCAAAATATCCAAATACTCGGCTATATCCCAGTGTGGTTTTGGTTTGAAATCAAAAGTAGGTTTATTGCCCCATGATCTAACAGTAACATTGGCTTGTTCATTATTTCCTACAGGTACAGATGCGTGGGGGAGGTTTGGAATATACAATAATTTGGAATTGAGTTCTGTTTCTGTTTTTGAAAGTTCTTCATCTTGTATTTTGATTTTGTCAGAAACAATTTTCATTTCTGAAATTAAAGTAGAAGCATCTTTTCCTTCTTTTTTCATTTTGGCAATATCGCCAGAGACCTTGTTATTCTCGGCTTTGAGTTTTTCTACTTCGCCTATTATTTCTCGTCTTTTTTTATCAAGTAAAAGCGCCTCGTCTATAAGTGCTAAATCAGCTCCCTTAGTTTTAAGGCTTTCTTTTACTTTGTCTGGATTTTCCCTGATTAGCTTTATATCAAACATGTGGTTTATCCTTTCAGCGTATTTAATCGGTAATATTCATTTATTTATTATAAATTAATCACGGGATATTTCAAGGAAATTATTGAAAGAATATGCATAAAAGTAAGCACTTGTATTATATAACATATTATAGGACAATTATTTTTAAGAAAAATGGTGTTTGTTAATTTGACTCTTTTTTAAATGAGTTCAAAAATCGTCGGAGGTGGGATAGTGAAGTTAATTAAATTGGTATTAATGTGTATTTTAGTTTATGTCATATCGGCTGTGTCATTATTTGCAGCAGAAACCAATATCGTTCAAATAGTAGATGTTCAAAAATACAGCAGGGCAATTCATATTATGGCTATGTTATTATTAGGATTTGGTTTTTTAATGGTCTTTGTAAAAAAGTATGGCCGTTCTGCAGCCACAGCCACATATTTGCTCGTGAGTGTTGCTATTCCTTTGTATATGTTAAAAGATGGAATGGGTATTTTAGGCGGCAATAATTCAATTATTGATAAGCTGATTATGGCAGAGTTCGCGGCAGCGTCATTACTTATTGCAGCGGGCGCGGTTTTGGGAAGATTAAAAATGATACAGTATATTATACTTGGCATACTTTTTATTCCAGCTTACGCACTCAATGAATGGGTTATTCTTCAAAATGGATTTGGATTTATAAAAACATTTGTTGACACAGGTGGTTCTATAGTAATACATGCCTTCGGTGCAGTCTTCGGTCTTGCTGTGGCAATCTCTATGACTACATTAAAGGAACATAAGACACCCATACAATCAGATGAAAACAGTAATAAATTTTCTCTGCTTGGTTCAATGGTGCTTTGGATGTTTTGGCCAAGTTTTTGTGCCGCACTTGTTGAGCCGGCAAATGTGCCTGCAACAGCGGTCAATGTAATTCTCGCCTTATCAGGTTCAACGCTTGCCACATATTTTGCAACAGTTGGTTTCCGAAAGAAAATATCAGCAGCAGATATTGCCAATGCAGCATTAGCAGGCGGAGTCGCTATTGGTTCTACTTGTGACACCATTGCACCAGGGGGCGCATTTATTGTGGGTATTTTAGCAGGAGTTTTATCGACATACGGCTTTGCAATTCTTCAGCCAAAACTTGAAGGGCTTCTGAAAAAAACAGATACTTGTGGTGTTATTAATCTCCATGGTTTGCCAGGTATTTTAGGCGGCTTAGCGGCATTATTAGTTGTGAGTGGTATTAATAAAAGTGCTCAATTAATAGGAATACTTATGACTTTAGTAATTGCTATTGTTACTGGACTGATTGTAGGTAAAATCATTTCGTTGTTTGGCAGAAGAACAATACCTTATGATGATGCTGAGGAATTTGAAGTATAATATTTTATCAAAATTGTAATATGGTTTTCATTCCTTATTTGACATTGTCGTTTTATATCTATATAATCATTATGTTAATTGATATTATCAGAATAATAAAACGGAGTGCTTATGTACATATTTGGACCAGTGCCATCCAGACGCTTAGGGTTGTCTCTCGGAGTTGATCCTTTAGCCAGCAAGAGTTGTAATCTAAACTGCGTGTATTGCGAATTGGGCAGAAGCTTTAAACTGACTAATGAAAGAAAACTTTTTGTAGAAACTTCTGCAATAATAAAAGAGCTTAAACAGTTCCTTGATAAGGGCGGTATTACTGACCATATAACTATTTCAGGTTCTGGTGAGCCGACTTTAGCTATAAACCTCGGTGAACTAATCGATGAAATAAAAAAAATAACAACCAAGCCAGTTGCTGTTATTACAAATGGAGTGCTTTTATCAGACCCGCAGGTGAGAAAAGAACTCATGAAGGCGGATGTGATTATGCCGTCTATGGATGCCTTTAGTAGTGAAACATATATAAAAGTGAACAGACCGCATGGTTCAATAAAAATGAATACAGTGATAGAAGGACTTAGGGCTTTTGCTTCTGAATATAAAGGGAAAATTTGGCTTGAGATAATGGTAGTGAAAGGTATGAATGATTCTGATAATGATATGTTACAGGCAAAAAAAGTACTTGATACCATACCAAACATAGAAAAAATTCAGATAAATACTGTAGTGCGTTCGCGCGCTGAAGAGTATGCAGATCCAGTTACAGATTTAAGATTAAAGGAACTCGCTATATTACTTGGTCCAAAGGCAGAAGTCATAGGAAAATTTACAGGAAGTAGTATTCATACAATTGATGGAAAAGAAGATGCCATGCTGGAGGCCTTAAAACGCAGGCCTATGACTGCTAAGGATTTTGAAGATACTATGGGTTTAACAAAGATAGAAGTGGAAATGGCTTTGGGGAAGCTTGTACAAAGCGGTTTTGTGAAAAAAGAATATTTTAATGATAGGGATTTTTTCAAATATAACAGGTAGGAGGACAAGTCGTATGAGAAAGCTATTTGTGTTTATGTTCTTGTTTTTTTCAAGCACATGCTTATTAGCGGCTGATAAAATCAAAGTAGTCACAAGTATTGTCCCTCTATATAATATAACAGCTGCCATAGCTGGAGATAAGGCAGACCTATTGTCTTTGGTACCTCCAGGGTCAAGTCCTCATACCTTCTCACCAAAACCATCCCAGTTAAAAGCAATGGCAGATGCTGATTTATTTATTCAAGTTGGAGCAGGTATGGAGTTTTGGGCTGATAAACTGGTGAAGGCATCGGAAAACAAAAAATTAAGAATTTTGACTATAACTGATGGGGTTCCTTTATTGGCAGGAGATAGTGATGAGCTATTGGAAAAAAATGGACGCAGAGCTGGAAATCCTCATGTGTGGCTTGATCCGATTATAACAAAATATTTTTCATGGCGTATATGTGGAGCTCTTTGTGCTTTGGCACCGGTTGATGCAGCTTATTTCAAAGCCAATTATAAGAAGTTCAGCAATGAGCTTGATAAGTTAGACATGTATTTTACAAAGGAAACAAAAAAATTAACTCTTAAAGAAGTAATTTCTTTTCATCCTGCGTGGATATATTTTGAAAAAAGATACGGACTTAAGGAAGTTGGCGTTATAGAAGCTGTGCCTGGTAAGGAACCTACTCCTAAAGAACTTCAAACTATAATAGCTCAGATAAAGAAATACGGGATAAGAACTATTTTTGCAGAGCCACAATTACCAAGAAAAGCCGCGGATGTAATAGCAAAAGAAGCCAGTGTCAATGTGTTGATTATAGATCCTAACGGTTTAGCAGATGGGGATTATATTGGTTTTATGAAAAAGAATTTTGAAATCATAAAAGAGGCAATGAAGTGAGCGAAATAATAATTTCTTTAAAAAATGTATTTGCTGGTTATGATAATAGATTTGTAGTGGAGGATGTCACCTTAGATGTGATGAAAGGTGATTATCTCGGTATTATCGGTCCTAATGGCGGAGGAAAAACCACCTTGTTAAAATTAATTGCAGGTTTATTGAAACCAGCCAAAGGGGAAGTAAAAGTTTTTGGAAAAGACCCTATGAAATTTAATACCATTGACAGGTTAAGAATTGCTTATGTAAAGCAAGAAACAAATATAGATACAGGATTTCCCGTAAGTGTTTTGGATGTAGTACTTATGGGCTTATATGCAGGCATAGGACCAGCAAAAAGAATCGGAAAGTCCCACATAGAAAAGGCATATGCTGCTTTGAAAAAAACAGGCATGGATGGGGAAGCATTAAAACATATTGATGCCTTATCAGGCGGTCAAAAACAACGCGTTTTTATCTCTCGTGGCATAGTTAACAATCCAGAACTTTTAATCCTTGACGAACCTACAACAGGTATTGATGCAAAAAATCAGTCTGCTTTTTATGCTTTGCTTTATGAATTAAAAAAAGATTTAAATCTTACAATAATTATGGTCTCGCACGATATTAGTATGATAGCAAAACAAGTGACAAAAGTGTCCTGTGTAAATCATAAGATACATGTGCATGGAGAGCCAGAAGGTGTTTTGACAAATGAACAAGCGTGTGAGGTTTGTGGTATTGATACGGATTTTATTTTTCATGGTAATAAAAATATAAGGATATTAGATGTGCACGAGCATAAAGAAAAGGAAAATTTATAATGACTGACATACTACATTACGCTTTTGTCCAAAAAGCTCTTATTGCTGGTATCATATCAGGCATATTGCTTGCTGTGATTGGTGTATATGTTGTCTTGAAAAAAATGTCATTTATAGGCGATGGTATCGCACACTCTGCTTTTGGTGGTGTGGCACTCGGTTTATTGCTGGGGTTTAATACAACTGCTGCAGCGGTTATATTTTCATGGATAATCGCTATGCTGATTGGAATTTCAAAGAAAAACTCTAAAACATCTGAAGATGCACTTATAGGAATATTTTTTGCTTTTACTATGGCTTTGGGAGTAATATTTATTGGTTTTAATAAAACTTATAATGCTGATATATTTGGATATTTATTCGGGGATATTCTTGCAGTGACAGACAAAGACCTTTATGCCATAGGGGGAGTTTGTATTATGGTGCTCGCTTCTGTGTATATATTTTTCAAGGAACTGCTGTTTTTTTCTTTTGATGAAGAAGGTGCCAAAGTATCAGGTGTGAATACGAACTTTATTTATTTTCTATTGCTGACGCTTATTTCATTTACTATAGTGGTTTCCATAAAGATAATCGGGATAATACTTGCCGTGGCATTTTTGATAATTCCTGCATCTACGGCTTTATTGTTAACTCATAATTTTAAAAAACTTATGATATTAGCAGTTGTTATTAGTGTTATTTCCACAGTTTCAGGGTTTGCTATTTCCTATGCGTTTAATTTAGCTTCAGGTGCGGCTATAGTGGTGGTTGCTACTGTGATTTTTGCTGGAGTGACTGCCTTTTCGAGGTTGAGGAAGTAATTTTTTTTTTAACTATAAAATCTCCAAACTTTAAACTTTTCATTTATGATTTTTTGTTTATTCTTTTATTCCTGCCAACTGATGCTAATATGGCAATTGTCAAAACTAAGGCTATAAATAAAAGAGATATGAATGAATCAATCTTTATCACATCTGCCAATAGCATTTTTCCACCGACGAAAACCAAAATGACAGCCAAAGCATGGTTAATATAATGGAAAGAGTCCGCTGCTCCAGCCAAAACAAAATAAAGCGCTCTTAAACCAAGTATGGCAAATATGTTTGATGAATAAACAATGAAAGGGTCAAGTGTTATGGAAAAGATGGCCGGAATAGAATCAAAGGCAAAAATCACATCTACAAAGTTAATTACTATGAAAACTAAGAAAAGTTTTGTAAATAAGCTTTTACCATTTTCTTTTGTTGTGAACTTGTCAGTGTCATAGTTTTTTGAAAATGGAAGAACTTTCTGTATAAATAGTATAAACATGCTCTCCCCAGGTACCTTTACTTTGTTTTTGTGAGCATAAATCTTAATACCTGTATATACGAGGAAAGCACCAAAGATATATATTAACCAGCTGAACCTTTCGATTAAGCTTATTCCTGCAAATATAAAAATACCACGAAGTACCATGGCTATAATTATTCCCCAAAAAAGAACTTTCTGTTGAAAAGCTTTTGGTACCGCAAAAAAACTGAAAATGGTGAGAAATACAAAAAGATTATCAACACTAAGTGATTTTTCGATGATAAAGCCAGTAAAAAACTCCATGGCTTTTGTGCTACCGTGTGCGTAAAAAACATATACATTAAAAAGAAGGGCTATGCTTATCCAAATGCTTGACATGATAAGCGCTTCTTTCATTTTTATCTCATGACTTTTCTTTTGGAAAAGACCAAGGTCTAAAAGGAGGAGTATGATAATAAAGACATTAAAAAGCCAAAACTCAAGCCAACTTTCTGACATATGTATAAAAGTCATTTAATCCTCCGTGAAATAGTATATATAAATAATAGCATAAAACATAGAGATTGTGCAAGGTATTGGAGGGCGAGATTGGCATAAATCCAACCCAAATAAAAATCTTGCAAAAATAAGCCAATCAATTATAATAAATACCACTAAAACTAATTTATTGGAGGTGCATATGTTTTTAGGGTTTACGGGTCCAAACGCGGCCGGAAAAGGCGAAGCCATAAAGTATCTGGTAGACAATAAAAAATTTACTGCATTTTCACTTTCAGATATTATAAGACATGAAGCCAAAAAAAGAGATTTGGAACCTATAAGGGATAATTTAATCACAATAGGGAATGACCTTCGTGAAAAAGAAGGACCTTCAGTTTTGGCGAGAATGACAGCAGCAAAAATCAAAAATATGCCACAGGCAGTGGTAGATTCTATACGCAATCCTTTTGAAGTGGAAGAACTTAAAAAAACATTGAAAAATTTTATATTGATAGGTATTAATGCTGATCCAAAAGTAAGATTTGATAGGGCTGTAAAACGCGCCAGACCTGGCGATCCTGCAACATTAGATGAGTTCAAGAAAAAAGAAGAAAAAGAAAACTCGTCAGATAAAAATGCTCAACAGCTTTCAAAATGTTTTGATATGGCAGATATAAAAATAGATAATTCTGGAACACCAGCACAACTCTTTGCTCAAATTGATAAGCTTCTTGTTGATTTAAAATACAAACCTTATGTTCGTCCTAATTGGACAGAATATTTTATGAAAATGGCATATTTGGCAGCAGAGCGTTCCACTTGTTTAAGACATCATGTGGGAGCAGTAATTGTAAAAAATAATAAAGTGGTAAGTACCGGATATAATGGTGCTGCTGCAGGGATAAAAGATTGCACAGAGCTCGGCTGTTTGCGTGACCAAATGGGAATAGCTTCAGGTACAAGACATGAAATATGTCGTGCCATACATGCAGAGCAAAACGCTATAATACAGGCCTCACTTACAGGGACTTCAACAGAAGGTTCAATAATATACAGCACACATTCGCCATGTATTATTTGTGCTAAAATGGTGGTCAATTCAAAAATAAAGAAGTTTGTCACTTCCAAATACTATCCTGATAAAGAATTTGAAGATTTATTTAAGGAAGCAGGCGTGGAGTTTGTAATTGTGGAGAGGCCACCCCTTACAATAAATATTCTGGATTAAGATAATGAAAAATCTTTGTTATTTCAATAGAATGTATATCTGTATGTCTGCATATATTGATTATTTAAATATTAAATCAGTGAGGTGAAGCAATGGCTAAAGTAGTAAGACTTTCGGAAAAAGATAAAGAAAAGTCACAAAAAGTTCAGGATGTTTTTAATGAGGTTGAGAAAGTTATAGTTGGGCAAGAAGGAATGGTGCGCGGACTTATTACTGGACTTTTAACGCGTGGACATATATTGCTTGAAGGTGTGCCAGGACTGGCGAAAACTTTGGCTGTCAAAACATTAAGCAAGACAATACAGGCAAAATTTTCACGCATACAGTTTACTCCGGATTTGCTTCCCGCAGATTTGGTCGGTACGAGAATTTATAATGCCAAAACAGGAGAATTTTCTATCGCCACAGGACCTGTGTTTGCAAATATAGTTCTTGCTGATGAAATAAATAGGGCTCCAGCCAAAGTTCAGTCAGCACTTTTAGAAGCCATGCAGGAAAAACAAGTGACCATAGGGGATAAAACTTTTAAGCTTGAAGAACCTTTTATAGTACTTGCCACACAAAACCCAATTGAAACAGAAGGGACCTATCCACTACCTGAGGCACAGGTGGATCGTTTTCTTATGAAAGTTGTGATTGATTATCCAACAAAGGAACAGGAAATAGAAATAATAAATAGAATGACTGTCGGGCAGGAAATAGAAGTGGATACATTGCTTAAACCTAAAGAAATAATTGATATGAGAGAAATAGTAGATGCGGTATATGTGGATGAAAAAATAAAACAATATGTGACGGATATCGTTTTTGCTACCAGACATCCCGAGGAATACAAGCTGCAATTAGGACATCTTATAGAATATGGTTGTTCACCGAGGGCTTCAATAAACTTAATACTCGCCGCGAAAGCGAATGCGTTTATCAATGGAGATGGTTATGTTTCTCCTGATGATGTGAAAGCCATAGTTTATCAGGTATTAAGGCACAGGCTTATTTTATCATACGAAGCAGAGGCAGAAGATGTCACACCAGATAATGTGATAATGCAGATTATTAATAAGGTGAAGGTTCCTTAAATATAATTTTGATATTTGTTTGTTAGGCAGAGTTGTCATTGCGAGAAGCGAGTTCTTCAGCGACGAAGCAATCTATGTACCTGACCAAGGTTTATTGGTGGATCTGAGATTGCTTCGTCGGCATAAAACAAGTTCACCTCCTCGCAATGACAATCTACGACAACCGAAGATTTTAAACACGGAGATAACATGATATCCAAAGAAATACTAAAAAAGATAAAGCGCATAGAGATAACCACAAGACATCTCGTAGATACCGTCCTTCAGGGAGAATATCTTTCTTCATTTAAAGGCCGTGGTATTGAATTTACAGAGGTGCGTGAGTATCAAGAAGGCGATGATATAAGGGCGATTGACTGGAATGTAACTGCCAGAATGAATACTCCATATATAAAAATATTTATAGAAGAAAGAGAACTACAGGTGATTTTTGCTGCAGATTTGAGTGGTTCTCTTGAATTTGGTTCAAAAGAAAACTTAAAAAGCGAACTTATGTTTGAGTTTGTTGCTGCCTTGGGGTTTACTGCTAATTTAAATAATGACAGGGTAGGGTTTCTCGGATTTTCATCTGGGCTTGAAAAATATGTACCACCAAAAAAAGGAAAGAAACATGTACTTAGGATATTAAGGGAACTCGCCTATCATGAACAAAAAAATAAAGAAACAAATCTATCTGAATCATTACTTTATCTAAGCCACATTTTGAAAAGACGCAGTACTGTATTTGTGATATCTGATTTTTATGATGAAAAGGATTATTACAGTTCCTTAAAGGTACTAAAATATCATCACGATGTAATAGCAGTAGTATTGCGCGACAGGCGCGATTATGAAATGGCAGACATTGGCTACGCTCCTTTTGTTGATCCTGAAACTAATAATATAGCATGGTTAGATACTGCTGATAAAAATACTTTAGATAAACTGAAAAAAAATTCTGATGCAGCGGATAAAAAACTTTTCAAGACATTTAAATCTCTTGGAATAGATTATTTGGTATTAAACTGTGGAGAGGCATATATTAAAACTCTTATTTTGTTTTTTAAAAAGCGTGAAGGAAGGCGTGGCAAATGAGATTTGAAAACGCCGCTTTACTTCCGTGGGGTTTAGCCGCGGCTCTTATTCTATTAGCAGTATTAATTTTTCGTGATTTAAAATTCATAAAAATTAATTATTCAAATTTCTCATCTCTTTTGAAAGCTACTTCAAAACAACAATACCTGTATCTTATTCCGGATATTATAAAACTTGTTGCCATAATATTTTTGGTAATTGCTCTGTTGCGTCCGCAACTTGTGAAAAAAGAAATGCAGGAAAAAATAAAAGGGATAGATATAATACTCGCACTTGATATCTCAGGTTCTATGCAGGCGGAGGATTTACAACCAAACAGGTTAGAAGCGGCTAAGCGAGTGTGTAGGGAGTTTGTATCTGGTCTTGTCAATGACAGGGCTGGGCTTGTGGTGTTTGCTGGGAAGGCCTTTACGCAGTGTCCTTTGACTGTTGATTACGAAATAGTAAAAAACTTTATTGATCAAGTGGATTTGCAGACCATAAGGATAGACGGAACTGCTATAGGTGAAGCTTTGCTTACTGCGACAAACAGGTTAGAGTCGTCAGGTGCATCAAAAGTTATAATTCTTGCTACAGATGGTGGTAATAATAGAGGCATGAGCCCTATAGATGCGGCAAAAATTGCGGCTTTTAAAAAAATCAAAATATACACAATAGGCATAGGGAAAAAAGGTGGCTCTCCTATGTTATATACTGATAATTTTGGAACAAAAAGGCGCGCTGTTAATAATTTTACTGGACAGCCATTGAGCTGGGAAGAACCAGATGAAGCGTCTTTAAAACAAGTCGCGGCTATTGGTGGCGGACGCTATTTCCGTGCAACGGATGAACATTCATTAAAAGAGATATATGATATTATTGGAAAACTTGAAAAACAGGACATACAGGTAAAGACTTATGATAAAAGAGAAGATAAATTTATTTGGTTTTTATGGGCTGGTTTTATTTTGCTTTTTGCCGCACTTGGGCTGGAAGCATGGAAGTTTCTTCGTATAGTGGCGTAGGTTTAATTTAAAAAAAAGGAGTAAAGAATGCATTTTGGTAACGCTTCGGCTTTTTTGCTTTACTGGCTTGTTCTCCCTTTATTTATTTATCTTGCGTGGAGAACATGGAAAATTACAAAAAATACTATTGTGTTTTTTGATAAAAAAACAGGTCCAAAAATGCTTAGTGCTGTTTCACCTATAATGGTGGCAATCAAATATATTCTCTTATTATTAGCTTTTGTTTTTATAATAACAGCACTTGCCAGACCTTGGGGCAAGCCAATAAAATCAGAAATTAATTTAAGCGGTATAGATATTATGGTCGCGGTGGATGTTTCATCTTCAATGGCTGCAGGAGATTTAAAACCCAGCAGAATGGAAGTTATCAAACAAGGACTAAAAGATTTTACAGCTTCGCTTGCAGGAGACAGAATCGGTATGATGACTTTCGCTGGTACGGATTTTATTCAATGTCCGCTGACAAATGACTATGATGCGTATGACCTTATTATAGATAGTCTTTATCCTGGAATGCTTTTTAAGGACGGAACAGCTTTAGGAGATGCAATAAAAGCTTCCGTAGAAAGAATGGTCGAAAAAGCGGCAAAGTCCAAAATATTAATTTTAATAACGGATGGAGAAAGCAATATGGGTATGGCTCCAATTGCTGCTGCAAAAATAGCAAAAGAAAAAGATATAAGAATTTACACTATTGGAGTAGGAACTTTAGAAGGCGGTCGAATACCTGAAGGAAAAGATATGTTTGGACGAGTATATTTTAAAACTTACGAAGGTGCTGAAGTTGTTACAAAACTTGACGACAGAGAATTAAGAGAAATCTCAGGTTTGACAGGTGGCAAGTATTACAGAGTGACTGACTTTAATGCTTTTAAGGCAATAAAAGACGATATAAGATATATGGAAGAAAATAAAACAAAAAAAGAAGAAATGAAATATGAGGAAAATTATACTTTGTGGTTATTGTGGGGAATAATATTTTTTGTAGCAAGCCAAGCGCTGTCAGTTAGAAAAATAGCAGATTTCAAACTACCTTTTATCTTTACGAAAAAGAATAAATAATTGTTTTAAAAGTGTTTGATAAACACTGAGGTTGGTTTTGTAAAGGTTTGAATCTTAAAACTCCGAACTCCAAATTCTAAACTCTAAACTCTAACTTATGAACTCCAAACTCCAAACTTGAACTTATGAACTCCAAACTTGAACTTGTGAACTCTAAACTCTAAACTCTAAACTGTCTTTAAACCACTGCCTTATAAATCATCCAAACTGCGACAGATAATTGCAATATCATAAGAGCCATATTCAAAAACTTTTTATCAGCTTTTACCAATATTCTTGTGCCAACAAGTGCTCCAAAAAATACAGCAATTGAAAGCAAACCCACAAGCTTGTAATCTACATGTCCAGCGGCAGCATGTCCTAAAAAACCCGAGCTTGCCGTCACTACTATCATTGCAGAAGATGTTGCTGCTGCTATCTTTATGGGGACTCCGAAGATTACAGTCATAAGCGGGACCTTTAAAAATCCACCGCCCAGACCTATTATTGAGGAGACAAAACCTGCCAGCATTGAAACAGGTGCTGCTATCCATAAATTAATGGAATAATTATCAGCATTTTTTGTTAAATGAAAAATACCTGGAAATTTAGTTTTAGGTGTTAATGGATGAATATTTTTTTTGGGCAAGAGGCCTATAATAATTGTCGCGAGCATAGACAAAGCGAAAAATATGTATAAAGCTTTATCAGGAAACTTGCTTGAAAAATAGCTTCCTACAAGCGCTCCTATTACTGAAGCAGGTTCCATAATTAAAAATAGCTTCCAGTCAATAAGGGAGTTGGTGTGATAAACAACCGCAGCGGTTAAGCTCATAATAAGCATAATCGCAAGTCCAGTAGGTACAGCCGTCTGCATAGTCAAACCAGCTTGTAAAAGAATTGGAATATAAAGAACGCCTCCGCCAAGGCCGAGCATAGAAAAAATGACAGCAATTGCAAAAACAGCGATGAATAAAATAGAGGTCATAACTTAAGCTGATTTGAAAGAATTAAAATCATTTATAAATACCTTTGAGTCCATTTAAACGAATTTTAAAAAGTTCGGCAAACATTCTAAGTGAGTCCTTAAAAAAACTTACTTTTGTGCCAGGGGCATTGTACCACTCTACTGCCGCTTCTTTTATGGATAGTTTATGCGAATGGGCTATGAAAAGTATTTCAACATCAAAACCAAAACCAACTATGGTCTGTTTTGAAAAAATTAGTTTGGAAGCTTTTTTTGTAAAACTTTTAAAGCCACACTGCGTGTCGTGTATAGGCAATCCTGTGACAAGACGAACCATAAGGTTAAATACTTTTCCACTTATTTCCCTAAAAGGACTTTGAGGAACAATGACTTTGGATTCTACTAAATCGCGGGAGGCGATTACGACTTCATAGCCCTCCTTATGATATTGAATAAATTCGGAAAGATGTTTGATAGGAGTGGACATATCGGCATCTGTAAAAAGGATTATGTCTCCCTTGGCATTTTTTACGCCGTTTTGTACAGAAAATCCCTTGCCCATATTCTTTGTATTTTTGATGAGTTTTATTTTTGGGTTTTTTAAAGCCAATACTACAGCAGCGGTATCGTCTTTACTTCCATCATCTACAACTATAATCTCGGCATTTATTTTCTTTGAAGATACAAACTTTAGTAACTTCTTTAATGTATCAGGAAGGCGTTTTTCTTCATTGTAGGCCGGTATTACGATGGAAATAAGTGCCATAGCGCTCCTTTAATAATGTTTTAAGACATAATAATAGAAACAGAGGGCATTGTAAAGAGTAAAAAACGGGAGGCTATAGAAATCTTGGTTTTTAAAAAGAACTAAATTGTTCGTTTTTGTTGACACTTAGAGACTTCTAAATTTCTTTGTAATATCCGTTCTTGACAACAAAACTTTATAGGTTATAATTGGTGAACTTAAAATAAAACAGGAGAGAAAACATGGATAAAAAGAAGCTTATTAAACCAAATTTGACTGAAAACGCACTCAAGGTACTTGAGAAGCGATATTTCTTAAAAAACGATAAAGGCGAGAGCATTGAAGATGCTGTTGGGCTATTAGTGAGAGTGGCGGAGAATATAGCTCAGGCTGATACATTATACGATAAAAAAGCAGATACGGATGCAGTGGCTCTTGAGTTTTATAATGTAATGGCAAACCTTGATTTTCTTCCAAATTCACCTACTTTAATGAACGCAGGTCGCGATCTTCAACAGTTGGCAGCCTGTTTTGTCCTGCCAGTAGAAGATTCGATAGAAGGTATTTTTGAAGCAATAAAAAATGCAGCACTCATACACAAATCAGGTGGCGGAACTGGATTCTCATTCTCTCGTTTAAGACCAAACCGCGATAAAGTAAAAACTACTTCAGGCATATCTTCAGGTCCAGTTTCTTTTATGAAAGTTTTCAATGCTGCCACAGAAGCTGTAAAGCAGGGCGGTACAAGACGCGGTGCCAATATGGGTATACTACGCGTAGATCATCCAGATGTGAGAGAGTTTATCACTTGTAAAGCCAATGACCATGAAATAAATAATTTTAATATCTCAGTGGCTTTAACAGAACCTTTTATGGAAGCAGTAAAAAAAGGGGAAAAATACAATCTTATAAATCCGCATAGCAAAGAAGTAATTGCTCAAGAAGACGCACGCGAAATATTTGACATGATAGTTGAATACTCGTGGAAAAACGGAGATCCAGGTATAGTATTTATAGATAGAATAAACAAGTCAAACCCGACTCCTAATGTAGGGGAAATGGAATCAACAAATCCTTGTGGCGAACAGCCACTTTTACCTTATGAGGCATGTAATTTAGGGTCTGTCAATGTGGCACAAATGTTGGATGCGTCTAAAAAACTGGACTATAAAAAGCTTGGAAGCGTGGTTAGAACAGCAGTGCATTTCCTTGATAATGTTATAGATATGTCTAAGTATCCACTTGATAAAATTACAGATATGGTGCGTTCAAACAGAAAAATTGGGCTTGGGCTTATGGGCTGGGCTGACTTATTAGTACAAATGGAAATACCTTATTCATCTAAAGAAGCCACTAAATTGGCAGAAGAAATAATGAAGTTTATACATAGTGAAGCCGAAGCTGCTTCAATTGAAATTGCAAAAAAACGCGGAGTTTTTCCAAACTACAAAGGTTCAGTTCCAGAAAAATTGGGAAAGAAGCTTCGTAATGCTACTTTAACAACTATCGCTCCGACAGGTACTCTCTCTATGATAGCTACATGTTCATCAGGAGTTGAGCCATTGTTCGCAGTCGCATATACAAAAACAGTTATGGATAATACTAAGCTGCCTGAAGTTAATAAATATTTTTTACAGGTAGCAAGAGATAAAGGTTTCTATACTGATTCACTTATGATGAAAATAGGAGAGACGGGAAATGTCTCACATCAGGATGGCATACCAGAAGAAGTGAAAAAAGTTTTTGTTACAAGTCATGACATAGCACCAGAGTGGCATATCAAAACGCAGGCAGCTTTCCAAAAATATACAGATAATGCTGTATCAAAAACAGTTAATTTTAATAATGATGCTACAAAAGATGATGTTCGTGAAGTTTACATGTTGGCATACGATTTAGATTGCAAAGGCGTTACCATATATAGAGACGGTTCAAGAGATGAACAGGTTTTGACAGTTTCTACAGTTGATAAATCTAAAAATAAGGTAGCAGTAGCTGATGCTTCCAAGCATGAGATAGAGCCGAGAAAAAGACCGGACATAACTAACGGCAAGACAATAAAAATGAAAACAGGTTGTGGAAACTTATATGTGACAATAAATGAAGACGCTACAGGCTTATGCGAAGTTTTTACTGCCATGGGTAAATCTGGCGGTTGTGCAGCAGCTCAGTCAGAAGCAATATCAAGATTGGTTTCAACAGCTCTAAGAGCTGGAGTAAAACCAGAATCAATAACCAAACACTTGCGTGGTACAAGATGTCCTGCACCAGCTTGGCAGGAAGGTGGTATAGTACTTTCTTGTCCAGATGCCATAGGCATAGCGCTGGAAAAATATTTGCATGATAAAAAAGATTCGCCTGAAAAGTTTGTTTTTAAAGAACAAAAGCAGTTGTTTTTAGGCGATACCTGCCCAGAGTGTGGAGCCACACTTGAACACGAGGGTGGCTGTAATGTGTGCAAAGTATGCGGATATAGTAAGTGTCTGTAACTCTAAGATAAATACAAAAGCACAACACACATATTAAATAGCTTGAAAGTATAGGCTTCTTGACTTTAAACTTGCCCTGTATTATAATAAAATATATTATTTAATTTATATTTATATATTTTTATTGTGAAATAAAAAATCCAGAGGGGGCTTCATGAAAGCAGTCATTCTCGCAGGCGGATTCGGTACCAGACTTAGACCGCTTACATCCAATATACCAAAACCTATGGCTCCTGTTATGAATGCTCCTATGCTCGAACATATTATCAATCTCCTAAAAAAACATGGTCTCACAGATATTACTATGATGTTATATTTCCAACCAGAAGTCATATCAAAATATTTTAGAGATGGTGCTGATTTTGGTGTGAAAATTAATTATTTGATTTCTGAAAGCGACTTGGGGACAGCAGGTTGTGTAACTCTTGCCAAAGAACATTTGAAAGATAATGATTTTATAATAGTTTCAGGGGATGTTTTAACTAACTTTAACTTAACCGAAGCCATAGAGTTTCATAAAAAAAATCAGGCCATAGGAACCATAGTCCTTACAAAAACCACAGACCCTTTGCGTTATGGCATAGTCATAACTGAAAAAGATGGCAGAGTAAAAAAACTATTAGAAAAACCATCCTGGGGAGAAGTTTTTTCAGACACTATTAATACAGGAATATATGTTTTCTCACCAAAAATATTTGATTTTATTCCTATGGGAGTTGATTTTGATTTTTCAAAACAACTTTTCCCAGCATTGCTTGAGAATAAAGAAAAATTATTTGGCTTCACTGGGGAAGGGTATTGGAAAGATATTGGAACACTTGCCGAATATAGACAAGTACATGAGGATATATTACACGGAGAAATAGATTGCGATATAAAAGGTGAAAGAAAAGGAAAGATTGGCAATGATGTATGGGTTGGCAAAAATGTAACAATAGGTCCGAGGGTAAAGTTTAAAGATTCAGTTGTAATAGGAAATAATGTGACCATAGAAGAAGGCGCGGAAATATCAAGCTCGGTTATAGGCGATAACTGTTTTATAGATAATGGTGTAAAAATTGTGCGGTCTATCATTTGGGAAAACAATGTTATAGAAAAAGAAGTAGATATTAAGGAAGCGGTCATAGGCAGGAATAATAAAATAAGATATAAAGCGTATATAGGTGTGGGGGCAGTAATATCTGATAATTGTTTTATAGGAAAAGAAACTATAATTAAACCTGAAGTAAAACTTTGGCCTAATAAAAAGGTTGATGATTTTTCAACTGTTTCATCTTCGCTGATATACGGAGAACGCTGGTCAAATCGGCTTTTTGACATATATGGTATTACTTCTATGGCCAATGTGGAACTGACTCCTGAGATTGGAGCGAAGATAGGTGCGGCTTATGGTTCCACCTTGAAAAAAGGTGGATATGTCCTTATATCACGCGATTATCACAGAACCTCTTTTATGTTAGAGCGCGCCATAATGTCAGGAATATTATCTTCTGGTATCAATATATATGACTTTCGTATTATGCCTCTTTGCGTTACAAAATATGTGGCAAAAACTCTGAAGGTTTTGGGAGGACTGCACATAAGAAAATCACCTTATGATGAAAAAATGATTGATATTAAATTCTTTGATGCAGAAGGTCTGGATATTTCTTTAGGTCAGGAAAAATCTGTAGAAAATTCTTTTTTTAGAGAAGAATATCGCAGAGCCGATAATGATTCTGTGGGAGTGATTTCATATCCACCGCGCGCTCTTGAGTATTATAAAGAAGGTTTTATGAAAGCAGTTGATATTGAAAAAATCAAGCAGAGGAAGTTTAGTGTTATTATTGATTATTCTTTTTCAAATGCTTTAAATATATTTCCGTCTATTTTAGGAGAACTAAACTGTGAAGTAATCGCTCTAAACGCATACAATGATGAAAAGCGTTTGACAAAAACCGGTGATAAATTTGATGAATCACTTGAAAAGCTTGGAGAAATGGTAAAGACTTTAAAAGCCGATGCTGGTGTTATGATTGACGCAGGAGCGCAGAAAATATTTATAGTGGATGATGCAGGAAAAGTACTTGTGGACGATGACAGCTTAATCGTTATGTCGAAATTGTTTTTGGGAAAAAATAAAGGGGCGACTATTGCTGTACCAGTCAGTGTCGCCACAATAGTGGATAAGACAGTGGAAAAGGAAGGTGGAAAAGTATTAAGAGTAGGGACAAGTTATAGGGCTATGATGACAGCAGCAAATAGTAAGAAAGCGGACTTTGTTATGGAAGAAAAAGGTGGATATATATTTTCGGCTTTTCAGCCGGCATTTGATGCTATGATGTCCACAGTAAAGTTTCTTGAGTTCTTGGCATATTATGGAAAGCCGCTTTCTACTTTGTCAGCATTAATTCCAACATATATAAAAATAGAAGATTCTGTTGTGGTACCGTGGGAAAAGCGCGGACATATAATGAAAGAGCTTGTGGCATTAAAAGACAATAATACGGATGAAGATATAGAGGGGATACAGTTTAAAGACGGCGATTCCAGAGTGTTGTTAATTCCTGACAATGATAGACCTATATTTCAAATATATGTGGAAGCAAAAACACAACAACAAGCCGAAGCTTTGCTTGAAAAACATAAAAGCTTTCTTGGGAAGTTTGTAGAGAAGATATAGTTTTAATAAAAAATCGAATATTCGGCCTATTTTTGCTGATTATATATGCAAGTTTATGACTCTCGCTTTCATTTGACATATCTCGCCTGATATTATATAATTTCATTCATATTTTTACTTCCTTATTATATTACAAAGGAGTTTTTAATGGCTGTTAAAATTGCTGTCATAGGTAGTGTTAATATTGATATTTTGGTTAAAACAGAGACCATGCCAGAACGCGGAGAAACAATTCCTGGGGATGATGTATATTTTCTTCCAGGTGGTAAGGGTGCAAATCAAGCAGTAGCAATAGCCAGACTTGGAAAAAAAGTAAACTTTGTAGCAAGGACTGGAATCGAAGAAGTTCCTGGTAATGCCATGAAAAATCTAAAACATACAAACATAAATCTTGATTATTTAATCAAAGACAAAAAATTAAAAACAGGTATAGCTTTAATTAACACCACAGGAAAAAAAGGAAATAAAGTTACCTGGTACACAGGTGCAAATAAAGATTTATCTCCAGCAGATATTGAAAAATCAAAAAAAGCAATTGAGGATTCAACAGTAGTTGTAGTATGTACAGAAATTCCTGTGGCAACTGCAAAGAAGGCCATAGACATAGCAAAAAAATTAGGAAAAATGATTGTTTTAAGTGTCGGCGCATTGACTGGAAAAAAACGCGAAGATATTATGGCTTTATTAGACGGAACTTTTGTTACAGTCATGAATGAAAAAGAAGGCGGTTACCTTTCAAACCGCGTAATCTCTCATATGGAAACCGGAAATTTAACTGGAAAAGAACTTCTTGCGCATGGAACAAAAAATGTAGTCATTACTATGGGCAGGGAAGCACTGCTTGTAACTGAAAAAGGTGCTGAGGTATTTCCTGGTTATGGAGTGAAAGTAGAAGACACAATCGGTGGAGGCGATGCATTTTGCGGCGCTTTAACTGTGGCTTTATCAGAAGGAAAGTCCATACAAGAAGCGGTTGAGTATGGTAATGCTGCCGGTGCTATGGTCACTATGAAAATCGGAGCACAGGAAGGTATGCCAGTTCGTTTGGCTCTTGATAAATTTTTCGTAGAAAGAAGTAAGGAAGGCGGGCACTACAAAAATTATAATGAAACAATAAAAATGCTTGAAAAACGCACGAACAAAATGCGTATTAATATAATTAAAATGTTGGGTTGTTCAAAGTCAGGACATCCAGGTGGTTCATTATCAGCGATAGATATTATATCTACCCTATATCTTAAGGTTATGAATGTAGATCCAAAAAATCCTAAAATGGAAAATCGCGATAAGTTTGTTTTGTCAAAAGGTCACGGTGCACCTGCTTTATATACGGCCTTAGCAGAAGCGGGATTTTTTCCTGAAGCAAAACTCTGGCAGTTAAGAAAAATAGACGAAGATTTATCAGGACATCCTGATATGAAAAAAACTCCTGGAGTGGACATGACAACAGGTTCACTCGGACAGGGTTTGTCAGTGGCAAATGGTATGGCGCTTGCAGCAAAATTAAAAAAATTACCTACGAGAGTATATGTCATGATGGGTGACGGAGAAATGCAGGAAGGGCAGATATGGGAAGCCGCTATGACTTCTCATCACAGACGACTTGATAATGTCTGCGCTATCCTTGATTATAATGGTTTGCAAATAGATGGTTCTATCTGTGAAGTAAAATCAGGTTTGGAACCGCTTGTAGAAAAATGGAAGGCCTTTAACTGGAATGTCATAGAAATAGATGGACACAATTATGAACAAATAATAGAAGCATTTGAAACTGCCAAAAATACAAAAGGAAGCCCAAGCATAATAATTGCCAGAACTATAAAAGGCAAGGGTATTTCATTTATGGAAAGGAAAGTCGAGTATCACGGCGTAACGCCCACACCTGAAGAAGAAGCGCGCGCTTTGAAAGAACTCGGGTGTATAGAATAATATGGCAAAAACATCAATGAGAGGCGTTTACGGAGAGACCTTAGTAAAGCTTGGTGCAAAATATAAAAACTTAGTTGTGCTCGATGCGGATCTTGCAAAATCAACGCAGACAGCAAAGTTCGGAAAGGTATATCCGGACAGATTTTTTGATATGGGAATTGCAGAACAAGATATGATAGGCACAGCTGCTGGTTTTGCTGCTGCTGGTATGATTCCTTTTGCTTCCACATTTGCTATGTTTGGTTCAGGCAGACCTTGGGAACAAATCAGAAACTCTGTAGCATATCCAAATCTTCCTGTAAAAATAGTTGTGACGCATGCTGGTATATCAGTTGGTGAAGATGGTCCAACACATCAGGCCTGCGAAGATATGGCTATCATGAGAGCCATACCAAATATGAAAGTAATCGCACCTGCTGATTCTGTAGAAACTGAAAAAATTATTGAATACCTTGCGACATATACTGATTCGCCTGTCTATGTGCGACTTACCAGAATGACTACGGATGTAATTTTTGATTCTTCATATACATTTCAGTTTGGTAAAGGACTTATGATGAAGAAAGGTAAAGATATAACCATAATAAGCACTGGCATAATGCTATCACTTGCACTTGCTGCTGCTGAAATACTAAAAACAAAAGGCGTGTCTGCTGAAGTTATTCATATGCCTTCTATAAAACCTATTGATGAAAAAATAATAATTGAGTCTGCAAAAAATACAGGCAAGATACTTACTATAGAAGAGCATTCAATAATAGGTGGATTGGGTTCGGCTGTGGCTGAAGTACTTTCTGAAAAAATGCCTGTATTGCTCAAAAGACTTGGCATTAGAGATATCTTTGCGGAGTCAGGAACACCTGAGGCACTTTTTGAAAAATATGGATTAACAGATAAAAATATAGTTAAAGAAGCATTGGCTATGCTTAAACCAGTCAAAAAAGCATCAAAAAAATAAGTATTTCATTATTATATAGGAAGGCGGCTGAAAGGCCGCCTTTTTTTGTTGTAAATGGCCTGTTTTATGACGAAATTATGCGAAAACAGCAAAAAAATCAGTTGATATATGATGTATAGATATGTTATTATTATTCATTGTTTTGTTGACATTTTTTTTGTAAAACTAAGGGCTTGTCTTAGCCCTTACATTTTCAGGAGGATATGATGCAAAGAAGGATGCAAATTACTTTGATACTTACCATTATTATGGTTATTTTTTCGGTTTGGAAGATTTACCCGCCTTTTGACATTAAGGATGCACAGGGTAATGTACTTGAAAAGGGTAAGATTAAGCTTGGCTTGGATCTTCAGGGTGGCATGTATTTAAAGCTTGCCATTGATACTGATAAAATGCCAGCAAGTGTAAAACTTGAAGAAGCAGTAACAAGAGCACTTGAAATATTAAGAAATAGAATTGATGCGCTCGGCGTTTCAGAACCATTAATTACAAGAGAAGGTGATAAATATATTGTCATACAGTTACCAGGAGTAAAAGATCCTGAAAGAGCGCTCTCTATTGTAGGAAAAACTGCTTTGCTTGAGTTTAAAATGATAGATGAAAGAAATAAAATATCTGAAATGACTGACGCCAAAGGAAACACAGTCGCTTCAAAAATCCCTGCCGAAGATAGAATTATTGCAAACAGGGAAGGCGAAAGGCTCGTAATATTAAATAAGGATATGTTAACAGGTGCAGACCTGGTAGATTCAAAAGTTCAGCTTGGGCAGTCGGGCGTGCCTGTGGTGTGGTTCAAGTTCTCGCCTGAAGGCGGACAGCGTTTTGCAGAAATTACTGGAGACAATGTCGGAAAAAGACTTGCTATAATATTGGATGATAAAGTTTATTCAGATCCAGTGATAAAAACAAGAATCAGCGGTGGAGAAGGAATCATAGAAGGAAACTTCACGCTTGAAGATGCTAAAGATTTATCTTTAATACTTCGCGCGGGTGCATTACCAGCACCAGTAAAAATAATTAATAAATATGTAGTGGGTCCATCACTTGGTGCTGATTCAATAGCAAAAGGACAAAAGTCAATAGTAATAGGTGCGCTGGTTGTTGTATTCTTTATGGCATTTTATTACGGCTTGTCAGGCATTATGGCTGATTTGGCACTTTTATTTAATGTGCTCTTTGTGCTTGGTGTACTCGCGGCTTTAAATGCGACACTCACATTGCCAGGTATAGCTGGTATGACTTTGACACTTGGTATTGCAGTTGATGCCAATGTGCTTATTTTAGAAAGAATAAGGGAAGAAATGCGTGGCGGAAAAACTATTCGAGCTGCTATAGATTCTGGATATCATCGAGCGCTTTGGACTATTATCGACTCCCATGTAACTTCACTTATAACTGCGGCAATTTTGTTCCAGTTTGGAACGGGTGCCATACGCGGTTTTGCTGTTACGCTTTTCTGGGGCTTAACAATCTCTCTCTTTACGGCTTATTTTATCACTCAGTCAATCTTTGATATGAGAAAACAATATAAAAAATTAAGTATATAACTGGAGGAAACAATGATTGAAATAATTAAGAATCCAAAATTAAATTTTTTAGCGGTAAGGAAAATAGCATATTTTATTTCTTTACTATTGGTATTAAATGGTTTGTTTGCTGTATTTCAGGTAGCCACAGGCAAAGCAAAAATGGGTCTTGATTTTACTGGTGGAATATCTGTTACTCTTAAGTTTGCAAATGATGTGTCTGTTAATGCTATTCGCAGCGTTCTTGACAAGAGTGATATGAAGCAGGCTGTCATACAACAAGTAGGACCACTTTCGGATAAAACTTTTATTATTAGGGTAGGAACTCAGGAACTAAAAAATGATAATGCTTCGGGCGTTTTAACGGAATTATTGAAAAAAGAAACAGGTGATTCTGGCATGATCGTTCTTGAACAAAATGAAATAGGCGGAGTTGTGAGTTCTCAGTTAAAATCAAAGGCACTTCAGGCTGTGTTCTGGGCGCTTATTGGAATTCTTGTTTATATATGGATTCGTTTTAAGTTTAAGTTTGCTGTCTCAGCCACACTTGCTACACTTCATGATGTTTTGGCTGTATTAGGAATCATGGTTTTGTTTGGCAAGGAGATAGACCTTCTTGTAATTACGGCTCTTTTAACTATAGGCGGTTACTCGCTTACCGATACTGTCGTAGTATTTGACAGAATCAGAGAAAATATGAAGCATATTTTGAAGATATCTTATCAGGAGCTTGTCAATAACAGCATTAATGAAGTATTGAGCAGAACTATCATAACTTCATTCACCACACTTGCGGTTGCTCTGTCATTGTTGCTTTTTGGTGGAAGTATACTTCACACATTTTCGTTTGCATTGGTAGTTGGTATATGCATAGGAACATATTCTTCATACTTTCTGGCTTCACCTCTTATAGTGGACTGGGAAAATTATGAGAAAAAGAATAAAGATACAAAACAATAAATAGCTTTTTGTAATATTAGCTTTATTGCCAAGTAAGACATGGCATAATGTTTTTTGTCATATCGACTGGAAGGGCAGGTGTCCGTGGCTGTTAATATCATCGTGTTCGTCGCGGTCATGTACATGGCTGTCCTATTCTTTAAAAATACAATTACCAAAATAATTTCTTTGTATGTATTAGATGCAATTATTGTCACACTTCTTGCCATTGGTGGAGTTCCAGAAGTAAAGCTTTTCTTATTTTCTGCTTTCGGATTCATACTTAATTCTTTTATTATATTCCTTCCAAACAAAGTAAATATAAATTATAAATTAAAAACTGTTGATTATATTTTTATAGCAGCGGGTATTTTCGCCATAATTGCTTATACTATTTTATTTGTTGTTGTGAATCGTGAATCTACTGTGGTGGTCAATCCAGTTAAACCATATTCAGCAGTGTTTTTTGTTTTTTGTACAGTTTTTACTACCTTATATTTTGTTTTGAAGGAAAAAACAGGTGGAATTGAAAATGAATGAAATATTTTTTGTGCTTGTTTTGTTGTTCTCTTTGAGTTCTGGCTATTTTCTGTTTTTGAAACAGGACAAAAACAAGTTTATAATTGCTGTAATTATAGCCCTTAAATTAATGATATTATGGGTAATTGCTGGAAATATTTTGACCATGTCACTTCTTGGATTAACAGCGATTGTTGGAATAATTACTGCATTTATTGCAGTTTTGGTATTTTCTAATTATGACTTCCTGAAAAATGAATCAAAATTAAGATTTGCATATATCATAGTTGCTTTGGTGTTTCTTGTATTATTTGCTTCGGGTTGTACTGGTAATACTTCAAACTTTCCTCGTGTAACTGGCGAATTAAATCTTGGATTTATTCCATCTAAAATTCTCTCACCAGTGAAAAATGAATTATATGTAGCTTCTGAGAGAAACGATTTTATAGAGGTATTTAATTTAAGTACAAAGAGTAAAAAAACTATAATTCCTACTGGAAAAATGCCAACAGGAATAATAGTCAATAATGGCATATTGTTTTCGGCTAATAAAAATTCAAATACAATTACAATTCATAATTTAGAAAATGCCAAAGCTGTCACTGTATATAGTGGAGGCTCGTTTCCGTGTGCGCTTGCTGTAAATCATAAAAAAAATCTACTTTATGTAGCTAATATGGGATCTAATAATGTCTCAATCCTTGATCTTAGTTCAAAAGAAGTCAATGTTGAAAATAAGATAGCAGTAGGGAAGTGGCCTTCTGATTTGTATTTGTCTCCTGATAATCGATACTTATATGTCTGTTGCAAATATACTAATACAATACAGGTAATAGATGTAGAAAAGGAACAACTTATATTGACAAAAGTTAATACCGGCATTTCACCTTCTGAAATGGTCGCTATATCCAACCGTGATATAGCCATAATAAACGAATGGGAATATGCTTATAACCACCAGTCCACAATATTAGTTTTTGACAGGATTAATTATAACCTTAAATATGACATGATGGTAGAAGGCGGTATTTTTGATGCCGTACTTTCAAAAAGTAAAAGATATATGTATATTTCTGTGCCAGTGAAAGACAAGGTTATTTTTGTAGATTTAAAACAAAAACGCACCATCTTTGAATTGAATTTTAAAGACGACACTCCACGGTGGTTGGCTTTATCCACAGATAAAAAGACACTGTATGTGGCAACTCAGCATACTGGAAAAATATTCACAGTTGCTTTAAGGGGCGTGATTTAGTGAATATGGATTATATAGTTGTTCCAGCTCCACAAATTGTTTTTGGACTTGCGGCGTTTATTTTTCTTGTCTTTTATGTTTTCAAAATTAATATTGACTGGCTCAATAAAACAGTATTAGCAGTGGCAGCGATAGTAGCCATTGTTGCTGCGGTCTTTACATATCTTTACAGTGCGGATGCTGAAGCATTCTCAAATGGTCTTATTGCCCGAAGGGTAGGGCTGTTTGTGTTTTTTATGATGGCTTTCTTGGTTCTTTTTTCTTTAAAATTTAACAAATTTAGCGAATATTTTTTCTTAAGTATTTCATCATTTATGTTTATATTTGCCTTGTCTTTATCCGGTAGTGAACTTGTAATACAAATAGTTGGTTTTTTCGTTGCTGATATTTTTGTTATACTCTTTAAAGAAAAAGAGATAGAAGCAGAAAAAGGGTTAAGCGAAGGACTGCTTATCCATAAAATACTTAATTTCATTCCAACTGTTGCTTTTATGATACTTTTTTTGTCGAATCCACAGGACTTAAAAATACAGAAATTGGCATTTAACGGCATGATATTTTTGCTTTTATTGACAACAGTAGGGAGTTTTTATACTACCACAAAGCGTGAATTGCCACGATTAAAGCAGCTTTTTATGCCGACTGGACCACTTATTAGTTTCCTTACTGTACTTGCACAGTTTGTCATATTGACTTTTATGATTATGCAAAATCAATCTATCTTGCTCGTACCGTTTATGTCACTCGCGCTTACTCTTTTATTGCTTGGAGCATCTTTTAAATCTGTGACAGAGGAAAAATATGCGCTATTTGTTTTGAGAGATGTATATTTATTGTTTTTTTTAGGATTGCTCGGAGTGGTGAGCTCCTCTTTGACACAAATACAAGTAGCCACATATAGTGGATTGTTTATTTTGCAGGTGGCATTTGGTTTGGCGGCTCTTAGCACACCTAATTCTGCGAAGCAGACTATGGATGGTGTTAAGTACTCTTTTGAAAAGATACCTGATAATTTAAACTTATTACTTTCTGTTATTGCAGGCTTATGTGCAGAGTGTTTTATGATATTGCTGATATATAAAAACATCAATCCAAATCCAATCACTCATGCAGTATTGTTAATTGGAGTGGCTCTTTATTCACCTGCTCTATTAAATAAGTTGTTTACTTTGTTTTCAATGATAAAAAGAATTAAGGGTAGTTTTAAAAGTATTTTTAATTTGAGTTCTTTAATCATGTTGTTATTCTTTAGCATGGCTTTGGTTATGCTATATAAATGGTGAAAAATGAAAAATAAAACTATGATTTTAATATATCTGCTATGCATGGCAGGTATTACAGTGACAGCGTTTATTATGTCTCCATTTTCATTTACTTCCATATTTATGGCAGTCGCATTTGTAATTAATTTACTGCTGTTTATGGATACTTTCACAAAGGAGTAATTATGGACCAGCTGTTTTTGTTTATTATTGTTACTGGTGTTTTCTTAGTGGCTTTTAGAGATAAAATCTTTAAAACTGCCATGAGACCTGATAAAACCTCTATTATTGTAATGATTGTTCTGCTTCTTGTTACAGTTGGTGGCATATTGCTTAAAATAATTGCTGTTGATTCGAGATGGTTTATTATAGTGGCATGGCAAGTGGCTGTAATTACAATTTATTCAAATGATTTAGTAAAGACACCATTGCTTATGCCTTACTTTTTTGCTTTTATGCTATCTATGTTTTCGTTCCTTATTTTACCGTATAACATATTCACTCCTTATATATTTTTAGCATCAGGATTTGTATTTGTTTTATTTACGGCTGAAATGTACAATGATATAACAAGAAAGTTTGGATTGACGAATGCATATTTATTTGTGCTTGCATCTGCTTTTACGATAAAGCTATTTATGCTGGATTACTTGCAAGCGTGGATTGCAGTTCCAGTAGCAGCATTGGTAGCGTTGTTTTTATGTGTAAGAAATGCTAAAGGTTCACAGCATTATGCTGATGAAAAAAATGGTTTTAAAATAGTATTTGTCATTTATATTATATTGATTTT
Organism: bacterium; assembly: GCA_037138355.1. Lineage (GTDB taxonomy): Bacteria > Oederibacteriota > PGYV01 > PGYV01 > Palsa-1178 > PALSA-1178. Next base: position 3,636 of record JBAXIL010000005.1, on the reverse strand, counting down.
ACAATGTTTTGTGGCTGTTCTTATCAAAAATCCACTTTTTAATTAAATTGAGAATAAGCAAAGCTCTTTCATTATAATTATCAGTATTTGGCCTCTTTTTTAATCAACTTTTTATGCTCTTGATTATTACATTTTTCTATATTACAATTACATTATAACGAAAACGAGGTGGTATTTATGACTAAAAAATTTATCATATTTATTATGTTGTTAACAACTCTTTTATTTTCGGCAGCAGTATTGGCTGCAGAAAAGGTCTCTAATCAAGTTCTAAAAAAAACTGTTTATATTAAGTTAGATGTAGAAGGCATTATAGATGCCGCTACAGCTGACTATGTGGTAAAGGGAATCACACTTGCTGAAAAAGAAAATGCTTCAGGCGTTCTTCTTACTATACAAACTCCTGGCGGTCTTGACAAATCAATGAGAAAAATTTGCGATAAAATGCTCAGTTCCAAAATTCCAGTTATCACATATATCACGCCTAAAGGAGCGAGAGCGGCTTCGGCAGGAGTATTTATCCTGCTGTCCTCATCAATTGCTGCTATGGCAGATGGTACAAATATAGGAACAGCACATCCTGTAGATTTTCAGGGAAAAATATCATCGGAAAAGATTACCAATGATGCTGTGGCATACATAAAAAATTTGGCACGCTTAAAAAATAGAAATGAAAAATGGGCAGAGGAAGCAATAATAAAGAATATATCTTCTTCAGAAATAGTCGCCTTGAAGGAAAAGGTAATTGATTTGACAGCGAAAGATACAGAGGAACTAATGAAAAAGCTCAATAAGTTTAAAGTTAATATTGCTGGAAAAAATATCGTTCTTGATACAACAAATTATGAATTTAATAAAGTGAGTATGTCACAAAAACATAAATTTTTGCACCAATTATCTGATCCAAATATAGTTTATGTGCTTTTTTTAATAGGTATATACGGTTTGATTTTTGAGTTGGCAAATGCTGGTACAGTTGTGATACCTGGGATTGCTGGAACAATTGCGATAGTGCTGGCTTTTATTGGTTTTGATAGCTTACCAATAAATACGGCTGGTCTTATATTAATCGGTTTATCAGCAATTCTTTTCTTTCTTGAAACCATGAATCCAACTCATGGTGTTTTGAGTTTGGGTGGATTGGTGTCTATGATATTAGGTTCACTTTTATTATTTCCAAGTCGTGGGCTTGGGGAGGAATGGGCGGTGTCATACGTGTTAATGGTTGTAATGATTTTAATAACTGTGGCTTTCTTTTTACTAATAGTGGCTGCGGTAATCAAAGCATTTAAGAAAAAAACTATCACAGGTGTTCAGATTTTAGTAGGTTTGAAAGGAGTGGTCTCTGCTGATATTACACAAACTGCCGGGATAGTAAATGTTGGTGGTGAAGAATGGCAGGCAGTAGCCGAAGAGCCAATCGCTATAAGAGAAATAGTGGAAGTGCTTGAAGTAAATGGAATGAAGCTTAAAGTAAAAAAAATACCAAGAAAAACAGGAGGGTAAAAAATGGGTGGAAGCTTACTGGGAATAGTAATAGCAATAATAGTTGTTCTTGTAATTGCAGTTTCAACATTTGTGAAAGTTGTGGCTGAGTATCAGCGTCTTGTGGTTTTTCGTCTTGGCAGGTGTATTGGCGAATTAGGGCCAGGACTTGTGATTTTAATACCTGCAGTTGATAGGGCGGTATGGGTGGATCTGCGTGAATCATTTTTGGAAATACCAGAGCAGACATGTATCACGAAGGATAATGCTCCTATATCAATAGATTTTCTTATTTATTGGAAAGTAACTGATCCTACAAAAAGCGTTGTTCAAGTTAATAATATGGCTGGTGCCTCACAGGGTATTGCAACTACTACCCTGCGTTCAATAATTGGAGATATTATTCTTGATGATGTCCTTGCAAAAAGAGAAGAGATAAACATGAGACTTCGTTCAAAAATGGACGAAGTGACAGAGCGTTGGGGAGTCAAGGTTACTTCTGTGGAAATAAGAGAGATAACACCGCCACGCGAGATACAAGATTCAATGAATAAACAAATGTCTGCAGAGCGTTCAAGAAGAGCTTTAGTTACTGAAGCGGAGGGAAAGAAAACTGCCTCAATAACAGTGGCCGAAGGTGATAAGCAGTCAAAGATACTTCAAGCAGAAGGAGAAAGACAGTCACAGATACTGCGCGCACAGGGTTATTCTCAGGCATTGGAACAAATATTTAGTGCGGCAGGAAAAATTGATTCCAAGACAATGCTTATTCAGTATTTTGAAGCATTGAAAACACTTGGAACCAGCGCTTCAACAAAGTACATAATTCCTATGGAGTTTACATCTATGATGGAACCACTCATTAGTAAGGCGAAAGAAGCTTTGAAGTGAATGCAGAAGTAATAACAATCGGAACCGAGCTTTTGCTCGGCCAGATAATTGATACTAATGCCGCCTACCTCGGAAAAAAACTTGCCGAGGTAGGGGTGAACTTATATTTTAAAACAACTGCCGGAGATAATATAGAAAGAGTTAAAAGTGTTTTGGAAACAGCCTGCAAAAGGGCTGACCTTGTTTTAATTACCGGTGGTTTGGGTCCTACGGTTGACGATATCACGCGCGAGGCAGTAGCGCAGTTTGCAAATAGTCCACTTATACTCGATAAAGAGGCATTAAAAAAGATAGACCATATGTTTAGCAGTCGAGGATTAACTATGACTGAAAACAATAAGCTTCAGGCATATATTCCTCAAGGTGCAAACAGTATAGAAAATAATAATGGCACTGCTCCAGGTTTTATCATTGAATATAAATCAACAATAATAGCAGTTATGCCTGGCGTCCCTTCGGAAATGTATCCTATGATGGAAACGGCAATAATGCCGTATCTAATTAAAAAAATGGGTGGCACTCATCAAGTTATAATTTCAAAATTACTTAAAGTAATAGGTTTAGGCGAGTCAAGAGTAGATGATAAAATACAGGACTTGTTTAAAAAATCGGAAAATCCTACCATAGGTGTTTATGCACATATAAATGAAGTAGAAGTAAGACTTACAGCAAAAGCTAATAATGAGACAGAGGCGCATAAGTTAATTGAGGCACTTAAAAAACAAGTATATGAAAGACTTGGAACATATATTTATGGAGAAGATGAAGAAACTCTTGAAAATAAAATCGCTGAGATATTGCTAAAAAAGAAAATGAAAGTTTCAACTGCAGAGTCCTGTACCTCAGGGCTTGTAGCTCACAGGTTAACTAATGTTCCAGGCAGCTCGGCGTATTTTACTGGTGGAATTAATTCTTATGCCAATGAAGTCAAAACAGATATACTGGGAGTTCAGGCAGATATAATAAAACAATATGGTGCGGTAAGTCCTGAGAGTGCTGAGGCCATGGCAAAAGCTGCGAGGAAAATATTTAAGACAGATTGTGCTATAGCAGTTACGGGAATTGCTGGACCAGATGGTGGCACAGCAGAAAAACCTGTAGGGTTAGTATATATTGGTATAGATATTAAAGGTAAAGTTGAGGTCTATAAAAATAACTTTATCGGATCCAGAGAAAATGTCAGAATAAGAGCTACACATGTTGCTTTGTATCACTTTTTAAGAGGCATTGAAAAAATATGAAAAAAAATAATGTCGTTGA
>JBAXIL010000004.1:0-66785 GCA_037138355.1 bacterium | reverse complement strand
TGACAGATACAGTAACAGATACTTATACAGTGACAGATACAGTAACAGATACTTATACAGCAACAGACACAGTGACGGATACATATACAGTTACAGATACTGCTACTGATACACCAACAGATACTTCAACAGCTACTGATACACCAACAGACACTTCAACTTCAACTGATACCCCAACAGATACTTCGACTGCAACTGATACACCAACAGATACTTCAACTAAAACTGACACACCAACTGACACTTCAACTGTAACTAATTCGCCAACAAATACATTTACAAAAACTTTAACAAGTACCATAACTCAGACTGTGACAAATACTATGACTAATACAATTACAAATACAGTTTCAATGACAAGTACAATGACGGGAACTGATATGCCTACTAAAACTGCTTCGCCGACAAAAACAGATGTTCCGACCAATACAGTTACTAATACAGTGACAGCCACAGTTACAAAAACATTTACTAACACGAGTACGATATCATTTACTTATACTGAGACAAATACATTTACTATTTCGCCTACATTTACAAATACTTCAACAAAAACAAATACATATACAATTACAGCAACTTTCACTAAAACATTAACAGCGACTAATACAAAAACCATTACTATGACTCAAACTTATACATATACAAGTACAGCTACTATTAGCCCTACTTTCACAGTCTCGTCAACCGTTACAGAAACTGAGGTCCCATATTTATTCGTTCTGGATATAAATGTTTACAATTCTGCAGGAGAACTAATTAAGTCAATTGGTGAAATGCACACGGTTGCAAATATAGATACGGTTTATACATATGTAAATGGGGTAGATGTAAATGCCTTTGATCCATACAGTAGCAAAATCCAACCTGGGATAAAAACAGGTGGTGATAACCCAATGACCATTGCCACGAATTTTTACTGGGATGGTTCAAATGAAACTGGACAGATTGTAAGTCAGGGTTCATATTTTATGGAGTTTACTGTTCACGACAAGAATGGATTAACAAATACCATAATTAAACAAATTACAGTATTATTTCTTCAGGAATATGTGAAGTTAAAAATTTACAATAGCGCCGGTGAATTGGTGCGAGTAATAAATGCTGACAAAACATCTATAAATCAAGCAGCACTTAAAGTGTCGGATGTTGTGATTGTGGGAAATGGAAACACGAACATACAGGTTGAATATGCGCAGGGTCAGTTTATTTCTTGGGATGGAAATAATTCTCAAGGTAGAACGGTTGATTCAGGAGTTTATGTAATGAATGTTGAAGTCTCCACGGCAAATGGTTTGGTGATTATGGCAAGTAAGAATATCACCATAATAAACGCAAAAACCACAGGTGGTATAAGCGATGTGAAAATATATCCAAATCCTTTTATGCTTGAAGGAGCTTCAGTAAATAGGGCAACAATAAAATGGACAGCATCAGGACAGGGAATAATGAAAGTTTACATATATAATATGGCAGGAGAGCTAATTAGAAAGATAGAGACAGATTTATTGTCTTCTTCTGTGGATTGGGATTTAAAAACATTGTCAGGCAAGAATATTTCAAGTGGCATATATATAGTAGTGTTGCAGGCAAATAAAGTAAGTGGTGAAACGAGTAGAGAAACATTGAAGTTTACGATTGTTAAAAAGTTTTGATAAATATTTTCATTAATTAGTTTTAGTTTAGGCGTCTTTTTCCTTATTCGTTCTTTAAATTAAGGCAGTTTACTGATTTTGCTTATTGAGTTATTTATCTAAACAATAGCCAAAGTAAGCAGCAAAATACAGAGAGAAATGGAAAAAACATTGCATAAAGCTGTATATTCTGTTATAATTTGAAAGTTATTTTACAACCCTTGGTATTTTCATAAATACCATAAATATATGGGTAAAAAAAATTAGGAGGTCTTAAGATGGTACTTGGAGTAATAATAGGAGTTATCTTGCTTTTGCTTCTTATCGGACTTGTGGTTTTACAGGGTATGATAGAGTGGGGCGGATTTGATACAGATAAGTTATTTGGTGGAAAAAAATCAAAAGATGAAGCACCTGGTAAAGAAGATAAAAGAGTATTCTCAAAACCTTTGGTTAAGGGATTAAAGAAAAAAACAGTTAAGCCCACAAAAAAGAAAGGGGCCAGAAAATGATATTTGATTGGTTACTTGGTATGTTTTCAAATGATATGGCGATTGATTTGGGAACAGCCACAACGCTTGTTTATCTAAAAAATAAAGGCATAGTATTAAAAGAGCCATCAATTGTGGCTCTATATAAGAATAGAGAAGTAATTGCAGTAGGAGAAGCGGCAAAACAAATGGTAGGAAAAACTCCTGGAGATGTTTTCGCTATACGCCCGATGAAAGACGGAGTTATTGCTGATTTTAATGTCACTGAAAAAATGTTGAGATATTTTATTGTAAAAGTTCATAACAGACATTCTATGGTAAATCCACGCATAGCAATATCAGTTCCAAAAGGTGTAACACCAGTAGAAAAAAGAGCCGTAAAAGAATCAGCCATACAAGCAGGAGCCAGAGAAGTTTATTTAATAGATGAACCAATGGCAGCGGCAATAGGTGCTGGTCTTCCAGTAGAAGATCCTGTGGGACATATGATAGTGGATATCGGTGGAGGAACTACTGAAGTGGCTGTTATTTCCATGGGTGGACTCGTGGTATTTAATTCTATCAGAACTGCGGGAGATAAGTTTGACGATGCAATTGTAGCATATTTAAAAAAAGCATATAACCTAACAATAGGTGATAGAACAGCAGAGCGTATAAAAATAGAAATTGGTTGTGCCCAAAAGCTTGAAGAAACACTTGAAACAGATGTTAAGGGTTCTGATTTGACAACAGGATTACCAAGAACTATTAGAGTTACATCTGACGAAATGGCGATAGCACTTGAAGAGACAGTAAATAAAATAATTGATGGAATCAAATATACTCTCGAACAGACCAAACCAGAACTTGCAGCTGATATAATAGACAAAGGTATTGTCTTAACCGGTGGCGGCTCGCAGTTAAAAGCTTTTGATTTAAAACTGCGTGACGAAACAGGCGTGCCAGTACATCTTGCGGATAATCCACAGGATTGTGTTGTTACTGGGGCTGGCAAGATGCTTGAAGAACAACTGGATGTCTTGAGAAGACTCTCGTTCGAGGGTGAAGACAGTATAGTCTAATTTTATGAAAAGAACAAAAGTATCTAAAAACATAATATATCTTGTAGCAGTAATATTATTATTTGTGGGATTATTTTTATTATTAAAAAAAAGTACTCTACATACTCTTTCTACAACAGTGAGAAGCGGCCAGAAAAATGTGGCCGCTATTGCTTTTTCTGCAGGTGACAAAGTAAAATCATTGAAATACACTCCGTCGGAAAAAAAAGAAATTAAAACATTAATTGATGACAATATGCTGCTTGAAACGGATATCAAAATTATTAAAGCTGAAAATGAAAAATTAAAAAGAACAGCTACGCTAAGATCTTATCACGATTTTAGAGGTTCGGTTATATGTTATGCTTCAGTAATAGGGGCAAATGATGATGGTTTTATAGCATATTATATAATAGATCACGGCTCAAAAGATGGTATTTCTGACGGCGATGGAGTCATCACTCATGAGGGCGCTGTGGGTAGAGTGTTCAATATGACTGATACGACTGCTATGGTTCAACTGATAACAGATGCTAAAAGTGCTGTTTCTGTAAGAAACGAGAGAAGCAGGGTGTCTGGAGTATTGTCTGGCGTTAATTACAATAAATGTTCTATTAACTTTATTCCAAGAGAAGAAGATATGACAGAAGGCGATCTTATAGTGACTTCAGGTTTAGGCAGGTCTTTTCCTGAGGGAGTTAATATAGGAACTATAACAGATGTAAATAAAAAGGTAGACAGTCTTTCCATGGTAGTAAAAGTAATCCCATCGGTAAATATGATGAAAGTTGAAGAGGTACTTGTAGTAAGAAAAAGATGATTGTTAAGCCATAATGGCTAAAATATAACGCTGAAAATTATGCGTGTCAATTAAGCGAAGAGGTGGTATTTATCGCAAAAAGTTTATTTACCTGGCTAATGTTGGTTTTAGTTATTCTTTATGATAACTCTGCATATGCCATTAACAGGCACTTCCATTATATAGATCTCGCAATGATAGCCGGTGTTATTTTGATGATAAACGGCAAGGTCTATACCTCGTTTATATTTACAGTTATTGCTGCCTTAATTCACGATGCTTTTCTTTTGCCATTTATAGGGTTCTCCTTAACTTCAAAAATGTCTGCTTTAATTGCTTGTAGAATAATGTGTTTGAGTTTATATAGTGATAGCTTTTCAACAAAAATCATTATTTTGGCGGTGGCTGAGGTAATTAAACAAATTACTTATGCCTTGCTTGTCTTTACAATATATACCTCTATGACTAAGTTTGTCTTTCCGTCTTTTATAATTCTTTGGAAAATTATCACGACTGTGGTAATGGGAACAATTATAATGAAAATAATGGAGTTTGATTATAAAAGGATAGGTTCATGGCTCAAAACAATGTCGCCGATAAGATAAAAGGAGTATATAAGAGCTTAGTCAGAGTTAATATGCTTGTTTGGATTGTATCAATACTCATGTTTTTGCTTCTTCTAAAAGTGGTATACTTGCAGGTAATTAAGGGTTCTTATTATAAAGAATTGTCTGATCAAAACTGTATCAGCGTAATTAAAATTACTGCTCCGCGTGGCTATATATATGACAGAAATTATACCCCGCTTGTAATTAATAAAACTTCTAATACTTTTAGCTTAATCCCGATAAACTTTGGACAAAATCCAGACAGACAAAAAGCATTAAATTCTATAGCTTCTATTATAGATATGACACCTGAAGAAATAAATACAAAATTAACCAAAGGTGGCACCGCTGCACAATATCTCTTGAGTCCCGTGAAAATAAAAAAGAATATTTCTGAAAGAGAACTGTCAATGTTGCAAGAAAAAAAGATAACTATAAGCGGGATAGATGTTTCGCAAGAACCAATTCGCTACTACAATCAAAATAATTCTGCTTCGCATATTATTGGTTATGTAGGAGAAGTAACTGATGAACAGATAAAGTTTACTAAATATAATAAAATCAGGTCTATGGGCGACATGATAGGACAAACGGGTATTGAAAACTATTATGATGAAACACTCCGAGGGGAAGACGGTGCTTTACTTATTTTGACAGATGCTCACGGTCGACAGAAAAAAGTAGTTGCTACAAATCCACCTAAACAGGGTAAAAATTTGGTAATGACCATAGATTATCGAATTCAAAATTTTGCAGAAAACTTGTTAGATAAGTATCAGTATAAGGGAGTAATAATAGTACAGGTTCCAAAGACTGGTGAAATTTTAGCTATGGCTTCAAAACCTGATTACAATTTGAATTATTTTTCAGGAAATATAGATGTGCGCGAGTGGAAAAAACTAATACGCAATAAAGCAAATCCTTTAAACAATAGAGCGGTTCAGGGTTTATATTCTCCAGGTTCTATCTTTAAAATAGCAGTAGGCACTGGAGCTTTAAATGAAAAAATTATTACAACAAAAGACTCGGTTTATTGTGAGGGTATATACTGGATAAAAACTTGGCCTTATAAATGCTGGAAGCGGGCTGGACACGGCATCGTTAATTTTTATCATGCTATTGCGGAATCGTGTGATATATTCTTTTATAAAACAGGTCTTAAAATGAAAGTAGAACTATTAAGTAAATATGCTTCCATGTTCGGCTTTGGTGAAAAGACAGGAATAGATATCCCAGGAGAGAAGGCAGGTTTAGTTCCAAGTAGGGAATGGAAACAAAGAGTTGACCGTTCCCAGTGGTTTCCTGGAAATACTGTTATGATGTCAATCGGACAGGGTTATATTATCGGTACGCCACTTCAGATTATGAATTTAATGACGGTTATGGCTAACAGTGGCTACACAATGGTTCCACACTTAATGAAAGCTATTACTCTACAGGGTAGGGAAATAGATAGCGAATATAAGCCAAAAAAACTTTTTGAATTAGCTGTGAAACCAGAGGTTATAGATACTATGCATACTGCCTTAAAGCTTGCTGTAATGTCGGGACATGGAACCGCACAAAAAGTTAGAATTCCAGGTCTTTCTATAGCAGGTAAGACTTCCACAGTGCAAAATATTCACGGTGACAATCACGCTATGTTTGCTGGGTATGCCCCAGTAGAGAATCCTGAGATTGTTGTTTATGTACTTGTAGAATTTGGAGGCGGAGGTGGAGAAGTCGCCGTGCCTTTAGCCAAAGAGGTTTTTCAATACTATTTTAAAACATTGAGGGGAAAATGAGACTAAAAATACCTTTTGCTAATACCATTAGAGAATATTACAAGCATATGAATCCTGTATTGTTGGTGTGTACTTTGTTACTTATGATTGTAGGTGCTGCCGCTGTTTATAGTGCGACAGGAACCTCAGGCAATCCGTTTTTTGAAAAGCAATTAGTGTGGTATGTTGTGGGTATAATAGTAATGTTGACTTTTGCAAACACAAATTATAATAGTTTGATTAATCTCTCAAATTATTTCTATGCTTTCTTTATGGTCCTTTTGCTTTGTGTATTGTTTTTTGGTCATACCAGTCTTGGAGCAACGCGATGGCTGAAACTTGGAACTTTTCAGTTTCAACCAAGTGAATTTATGAAAATTGTTGTACCTTTGGTAATGATAAGATTTTTGTTAATTTCAACAAGAGATAGCTTCTCTTGGACCAATATATTAAAACTTATTTTTCTCGTGGCAGTGCCCATAGGTTTTATATTTAAACAACCCGACTTAGGTACATCATTATTATTGCTACCAATCATTTTCGTTGTTCTCTTTATGGGAAATATTCCAAGAAATAAGTTGCTGATAATGATTTTGGCGCTTGTATTGATTGCCCCTGTGGGATATATGTTTTTACATGATTATCAAAAGCAGCGCATTCAGGTTTTTATCAATCCGCAGAGTGATGCTTTAGGTTCTGGTTATAATGTAATACAGTCACAGATAGCAGTGGGTTCTGGTAAATTGATTGGTAAAGGTTGGGCGCAAGGTACTCAAAGTCAGTTGAATTTCATTCCAATTAAGTACACAGATTTTATTTTTGCAGTTATTGCTGAAGAATTTGGACTCGTAGGTAGCTTGCTGGTATTGCTTATATACTATTTTGTTATTATGGAAGGTCTAAAAATAGTAAAATTATGCAGATTTAATGCAGGTAAAATGCTTGGAAGTGCTTTAACTGGGGTACTTTTTTTGCAGATATTTATTAATATAGGTATGAACATAGGTATAATGCCAGTAACTGGAATAACCTTGCCATTATTAAGTTATGGTGGTTCGTCTGTTATAGTTGTAATGATGATTTTGGGAATACTCCAAAACATACATAGAGAATACATAAAAGTAGAGGAGTAATATGAAAAGTATATACATTAATACGGAAGATTTTGACACAAATGTTGCAATAGCAGAAGAAGGTAAGCTCTGTAATTATTTTACAGAAAAAAACCTTTATGCTCAAAATGGAAATGTTTATAAAGGAAAGATTTCAAAAATAGTGGCTAATATGAATTTTGTTTTTGTTGAAATTGGCGATTCTAAACCAGCCTTTTTGTCTGAAAAAGAATATTTTGATTTTTTAGGAGAAGATGTAACTCGTTCAGTTAGTGTTTCGGAAATAAGTGAAAAAGATAAAAAAGGGAAACAAAACGATACAATCAGCGGTCTATATAAAAAAGGTCAGGAAATCATGGTTCAGGTTATTAAAGAGCCTTATAATACAAAAGGGGCGAGATTAACTACGGATATTACGCTTCCTGGTCAGCATATTGTATTTGCTCCATTTATGAAACATACAGGTATTTCCAAACGCATTCAAGACGAACACGAACGCGACCGTCTGAAAAAAATTATCCGTTCGGTGAAGGATTCTTTTGATGAAGATTTTGGAATAATAGTGAGGACTAATGCCGAAGGCGTTCCGACAGAAGAGCTTGAAAAAGAAATTAGATATTATTACGCAGAATGGAAACGTATTAGGGAAGAATATAAAAAGTTCAAAAGTCCAAGATTGTTGTATAAGGAACAAGATATTGCTATAAAGGTTTTAAGAGAACATGTAGATATAAATGTTGCTGAAATTATTGCAGATGATCCCAAAGTGCATGACGCAGTGAAAATCTATATGGAAGAAACAAGCAAAAAAGCAGCGCAGGTTAAATTATATAGTGGGGCTGAAAATATCTTTGAGTATTATAAAATTGCAAGCCAAACAGAAGGTATATACAATAACATTGTTTCATTTAAAAAAGGTGGTTATATTAAAATAGATGTAACTGAGGCATTAACGGTTATTGATATAAACTCAGGCAAGTTTAAAGGAACTGACGATGTGGAAAATAGCCTACTTAATCTCAATATAAATGCTGCCAAAGAGGTTGCCAGACAGATAATTATAAGAAATATAGGTGGACTAATTGTTGTTGATTTTATAGACATGATTTCCTCCGACAACAGAGATAAGGTAAAGACAGTAATGGATGAAGAGCTTGCAAAATCTAAGGTCTATTTTAAGACATTACAGATAAGCGAATATGGTCTTATGGAGATTTCCAGAAAAAGAGATGCTAAAAGAATAGATGATATGAGTTTTATGGAGTGCCCAAAATGTTTGGGAAGGGGAAGAGTTTTAAATGAAGAAAGTGTTTGCTTGAACCATTTAAAAAAGATAAAATATGAATGTAGAAAGTTACAACATAGAAATGTTTTGGTTATTATGCCAGAACATGTAAAGAAATTAATTGAGAAAGAATATAAAGATAAGCTTAGAGAATATGAGCAGAAATATGGAAAAAAGATTACAATTAAAATTGGAGAATATAAAAAAATAGATGTAAGGGAGGAAGTATGATAATAGTCACTGGAGCTTCAGGTTTTATTGGCAGCGCTATAGTCAGCGAGTTAAATAGCAGAGGAATAACTGATATTCTTTGTGTGGATTCGCTTAAAACAGATGAAAAGTGGAAAAATCTTGTAAATTTAAAATTTGATGACTATGAAGAAAAAGAAGTTCTTTTAAAAAGAATACTTTTTGATGATGTTTTGCTTAAAACATCAGTTGAAGGCATAATACATATGGGAGCTTGTAGCTCTACAACTGAAAAAGATGCATCGTTTTTAATTGATAATAACTATAAATATACACAATTACTTGCTAAGTGGTGCGTTAGAAATTCAAAGAAATTTGTTTACGCGTCGTCTGCAGCTACTTATGGTGATGGCACAAAAGGTTTTAATGATTCCCATGAAACACTGGCTACTCTACAGCCACTAAATGCCTATGGTTATTCAAAGCATTTATTTGATATATGGGCATATAAAAAAGGAATGCTTGAAAATATGGCTGGTTTAAAATTTACTAATGTTTATGGCCCAAATGAATATCACAAGGATGATATGCGCAGCGTGGTTCATAAAGCTTTTGGACAAATAAAAGCAACAGGCAAGCTCAAACTTTTTAAATCATATAATAAAGCGTATGCAAATGGGGAACAACAAAGAGATTTTATATATGTGAAAGATGCGGTGAACATAACACTTCATGCTTTTGAAACAGGATTGAAGGGTATATATAATTGTGGAACTGGTAAGGCCAGATCATGGAACAGTCTTGCTACTGCAGTTTTTAAGGCCTTGGATTTAAAACCAAAAATTGAATATATAGATATGCCTGTAACTATACGAGATAAATATCAGTATTTTACTGAGGCAAAAATGAATAAAATGTTTACCACTTATAAGAAAAAATTATATACGCTGGAAGAAGGCGTGGATGATTATGTAAAAAACTATCTTTTACAAGGTGAAAAATATCTTGGACAGGGGTAAGTTTTAATTCTTGTTAATGTAATACATTCATTTGGCAATAATTATTGCTCAAACACACCAAAATAGTTGTAATTATGATTTTTCTTTACAAAACCTCTTTTAAGGCATATAATTAAAAAGTTATGTTCTTAAAAACCCTATTATAGATTGGAGTTTTATCAATGTCCACATTTATGGAAATGGTTTATGAAAAGGCCAAAAAATCCCCAAAAAGAGTCGTATTTCCAGAAGGAAATGACGAAAGAACAGTTGAAGCAGCCGTTAATGCTACAGCTTTAGGTGTTGCAAAAGCAATTTTAATAGGTAATCCTACAAAAATCAATGAAATAGCGACAAATAAAGGATTTATGCTTACTGGTATAGACATAATTGATTTAGATAATTTGCCAAATATCGATGCTTATGCCAAAGAGTTTTTTGATTTAAGAAAAGGCAAAGTGGCAACGATAGCAGATGCGCTTGTGACTATGAAAAAAGATGTATATTATGGTGCCATGATGGTAAGAAAAGGAGTAGCAGATTTGTTTGTGGCTGGGGCGGTAAATACGACTTCTGATGTTTCGCGAGCAGCGATTTTTCTCATCGGTATGAAACCAAATATTAAAACTCTTTCAAGTTTTTTTGTAATGATTATGCCAGATAAATCTTTCGGAAAAGATGGGGTTCTTTTCTATTCTGATTGTGGATTTGTTATTGATCCGACAGATGAACAGCTTGCTGATATTGCTGTAACTACGGGACATTCATACAGGGAACTTATGGGAGAAGAACCAAATGTTGCTTTGCTATCATTTTCTACTAAAGGCAGTGCGAAACATGAGCGTATAGATAAAGTCATAAGAGCGCTGGCACTGGCGAAGGTAAAAGATCCTTCAATGAATATAGATGGAGAGCTACAGGCTGACGCTGCACTTATTCCTATGGTGGCTGTTAGAAAAGCGCCCGGTTCAAAAGTCGCAGGCAAGGCCAATGTCTTGATATTTCCTGATTTGGATTCTGGCAATATTGCTTACAAGCTTTCTGAAAGACTTGCTAAGGCGGAAGCATACGGACCTATATATCAAGGAACACTTAACCCGTGTAGTGATTTATCTCGAGGATGTAAGGTAATTGATATTCTTAATGTGGCCGCAATAAATGTAGTTAGATTTCAGAATATAAAATAAAATAACTTTTTTATGAAAAAGTTTTAAAATTAATTAAGTTATTAAATGGAGGCATTGTATGAAGGTTATGGTAGTCAATTGTGGAAGTTCTTCTTTGAAGTTTAAGTTATATGAAATGGAGAAGACAAACTCCGTGATAGCAGAGGGTGTTATAGAAGAAATAGGAAAAGATAAATCAAAGTGTAAATATAAAAGCAAGAATATGAAAAAAGACGAAGAAGTAATCAGAGAAGTGGAAGCAAAAGATCATACGCAAGCAGTTGGTCAGGTCACAAAAATTTTGCTTGATTCCAAAATTGGTGTTTTTAAAGATAAAATAGAAGTTGATGCGGTTGGACATAGGGTAGTTCATGGAGGAGAAAAGTTTTCAAAATCAGCATTGATAACAAAAGGTGTGAAAGAGGTTATTAAGGATTGTTTTGAAATCGCTCCACTTCATAATCCCCCAAATTATTCAGGAATTGAAGCATGTGAAGCCATATTTCCTGGAGTGCCACAGGTAGCGGTATTTGATACTGCTTTTCATCAGACAATGAAAAAAGAAGCATACATATATGGACTGCCTTATGAATTATATGAAAGATATCATATAAGAAAATATGGTTTTCATGGCACTTCACATGAGTTTGTGTCACAAAGAGCAGCTGATTTTTTGAAAAAAGACATAAAAAAGATGAAGATAATTACTTGTCATTTGGGTAATGGAGCCAGCATAACTGCTGTTAAAAATGGTCTGTCGGTTGATACTTCTATGGGTTTAACACCACTTGAAGGGCTTGTTATGGGAACCAGAACTGGTGATATGGATCCTGCGGTAGTAACTTTTCTTATGAAAAAAGAGCATTTGACCGCAGATGAAATGGACAGTCTTTTAAATAAGAAAAGTGGCTTGAAAGGAATATCGGGAATATCTAATGATTTGCGTGAGATAAAAGATGCTGCAGCAAATGGTAATAGTCGAGCACAGTTTGCTATAGATATTTTTTGTTACAGAATTACAAAATATATTGGTTCTTATGCAGCTGCTATGGGTGGCCTTAATGCCATTGTTTTTACAGGTGGGATAGGCGAAAATGCTTCAGATGTGAGAGCAAAAGTATTGGCACCTCTAAAGTTTCTTGGAATTAGATTAGATGAAATAAAAAATAAGTCAAAAGAAAAAGAAAAAGTTATATCCTCAGTTGTTTCAAGAGTTAAGGTGCTTGTTGTCCCGACAAATGAAGAACTTATGATAGCTCTGAAAACTAAAATAGTAGTTGCTGAATCAGGTCATATATATAGATAACTTTTGATTATGTGAGTGATATTATTTACTGCTAAAATTATATGGGAGTGAATTTGAAAACAGTCAATATTTTAGTGGTTGGCGTAGGTGGACAGGGTGTAGTGGCAGCATCTGATATTATTTCAGATATGGCACTTGCCAGGGGACTTGATGTAAAAAAGTCCGAAATTCATGGTATGTCACAGCGAGGCGGAGTGGTTTCAAGCTTTGTGCGTTTTGGAACTACTGTGGCTTCACCTTTACCATTTAAAAATGATATTGATTTCATAATTTCTTTTGAAGAAATGGAAGCTCTGCGTTGGTCGGATCACATAAAAGAAGAAACAAAAATAATAATAAATACTCTTAAAATTAAACCCGCAAACTTAAGTATTAATAAACAGAAATATCCAGATGTTAAATCCACACTTAATGGTTCCAATGTTTATTATCTTGATGGAACTGGAGAAGCAAAAAAAATCGGTAATGAAAAGGTTGTAAACAGTTTTATGATAGGGGCCTTTTGTGCATTTAATAATTTTACTGCTGATGATTTTAATCATGCCCTTTTAAAAAGAGTTAAAAAATATACTGAAGAAAATATGTTAGCATTCAATAAGGGAATAGAAATGGTGAAGCAATATGTTTTATCATAAAGAAGAAGCATTTTCTAAACAAGAATTGCATAAGCTTCAGTTAGAAAGACTTGTTAAGACTGTAAAGCATGCTTATGATAATGTGCCTTTTTATACAAAAAAATTAAATGAAGCAGGCATTAAACCAACAGATATAAAAAGCTTGGATGACCTATCAAAATTACCTTTTACAACAAAAAATGACATGAGAGATAATTATCCATATGGGCTTTTTGCTGTGCCTATGAAGAACTTAGTTCGCATACATGCTTCTTCAGGGACAACTGGAAAAATGACAGTTGTAGGCTACACGCAAAGCGATATTGATATATGGTCAGACCTTATTGCGCGGTGTCTGAGCATGGCTGGAGCAACTAATACGGATATAATACATAATGCTTATGGGTATGGATTATTTACAGGCGGTTTGGGGGTTCATTATGGGGCAGAGAAGTTAGGTGCCACTGTAATACCTGTTTCTGGTGGAAATTCCCAAAGACAAATTAAAATTATGCAGGATTTTGGTTCTACAATACTGACTTGTACTCCTTCTTATGCCTTGAATTTGGCAGAGACCAGAAAAGAAATGGGAGTTGAATTAAAAGACATTAAGCTCAAAGCCGGTATTTTTGGTGCTGAACCATGGTCTGAAAATATGAGGCGTGATATAGAAAAATTGTGGGGAATAGATGCTTTAGACATTTATGGCTTGTCCGAAATTATGGGACCTGGAGTTGCCTGCGAATGTCTTGAAAAAAGTGGTCTGCATATTTTTGAGGATCATTTCATACCTGAAATAATAAATCCAGAAACTTGCCAGCAAGTACCAATGGGTCAAAAAGGGGAACTGGTGTTTACGACGATTACTAAAGAAGGAATACCTCTGATTCGTTATCGGACACGAGATATTACAAGAATGATTCCTGATCAGTGCAAATGCGGAAGAACATTTGCCCGAATGGAGCGCTTGTCAGGAAGAACGGATGATATGCTCATAATACGAGGCGTGAATGTCTTCCCATCTGAAATAGAAATGGTAATTATGAGTGTGGATGGAGTAGAGCCACATTATCAGATAGTAGTAGATAGGTTGTCACATGGTTTGGATACCATGCAGGTGCAAGTAGAAGTTAATGAAAAATTATTTTCAGATGAGATTAAAGTTCTTGAAAATCTTGAGAAAACAATACAGAAAAAAATTGAATCAGTATTGGGAATTGGTGTTAGTGTCAAACTCGTAGAGCCAAAATCTATAGCAAGAAGTGAAGGGAAAGCAAAACGAATAATAGATAATAGAAAGTTGTAGAAAAATATTATATTAGGAGGGTTTTATGAAAATAGTTCAACTCTCAATCTTTGTTGAAAATAGAGAAGGTCGACTTGCTGATATTATGGCTATACTGGCAGAAGCAAAAATTAATATAAGGGCATTGTCTTTGGCAGACACAGCTGATTTTGGTGTACTTAGAATGATAGTTGACACGCCTGATAAGGCAATCACTTTTTTAAAATCAAAAGATGTGGTAGTCAAGACTACAGATATTATCGCAGTGGAAGTTGAGGACCAGCCAGGTGGTTTGGCTAAGGTCTTGAATGTTTTTAAAAATGCTAAAATTAATATAGAATACATGTATGCTTTTGTAGAAAAAAATAATAGTAATGCTGTTATGGTTTTTAGAGTAGAAAAACCCGAAGAAGCTATTAAAAAGATTATTGGTGTTAAAATATTAAAAGCGGAAGATGTTTACAAACTTTAATTATTGAAGGAGCAAGTACTTGAATCAGAGAATTTTAATGTCTGGAGACGAGGCTATAGCGAGAGGCGCTTTTGAGGCTGGTATATATGCAGGCTTTGGTTATCCTGGCACGCCTTCAACTGAAATACTTGAGAATTTCGCCCTATATAAAGGCATATATGCAGAATGGTCTATCAATGAAAAGGTAGCACTTGAGGCTGCAACAGGGGCCTCTTTGGGCGGAGTTAGGACTATGTGTACTATGAAACATGTAGGTCTGAATGTGGCTTTAGATGCCTATATGACTCTTGCTTATACTGGAATTAATGGAGGCCTTGTAGTTGTCTGTGCCGATGACCCTGGTATGCATTCTTCACAAAATGAACAGGACAATAGATACATAGGGAAGTTTTCTTATACTCCAATATTAGAACCTGCTGATTCGCAGGAAGCAAAAGATTTTATGAAAGATGCAGTAGAAATAAGTGAACACTTTGACTTACCGGTGTTATTTAGGATAACCACAAGAATTGCACATTCAAAAACTGTGGTGGAAATTAATCCAGATTTAAAACCAGAGTTTCCAAAGAAAAAAATGGATGTACCTTGGGAAAAATATGTAATGATGCCTTTGAATGCTAAAAAAAAGAGAGTGGTGTTGGTTGATAAGTATAAAAAATTAAAAGCTTTTGCTGAGACCACTAAATTAAATACTGAAGAGCTATTATCTTCTGATGTAGGTTTCATAACTTCTGGGGCTGTTTATCAATATGTAAAAGAAGTATTTCCTGACAAGTCGGTATTGAAGTTGGGTTTGTTAAATCCTCTTCCCATTCAAAAAATAAAGAAATTTGCTGAAACGGTAAAAAAACTTTATGTAGTTGAAGAGCTTGAACCATATATTGAAGATATTTTAAAGGCAGAGGGGATAGTGGTAGAAGGCAAAAAGGTTTTTCCGTTGATAGATGAGCTTACTCCAGATATTATCAGGGACTCATATAATAAATTTAATTCTCTAAATACAGCTAATGTAATTGCTGAAATTAAAAAACCTATTGTACCGTCAAGACCACCGTCATTATGTTTTGATTGTGGGCACAGAGGCGTTTTTAAAGTCTTAGGCGAAATGGGCTTAGTAGTTGCTGGAGATATAGGTTGTTATACTTTGGGGGCGCTACCGCCATTCTCTGCACTGCATACTTGCATAGATATGGGGTCTGCGATTAATCATGCTTATGGTATTGAAAAAGCAGGAGAACCTGCTGATAAAGTCGTGGCAGTGATAGGCGACTCTACTTTTATGCATTCTGGGATTACCGGAATTGCTAATATGGTTTACAATGGGGGAAATACTCTCACCATAATTTTAGATAATAAGACTACGGCTATGACTGGTAGGCAACCTCATGCTGCTGCTGGAAAAACTCTCATGGGGCATATAGCACCTAATATAATTCTTGAAAAGTTACTTGAAGGACTTGGTGTGACGCAGGTGGCTGTCATTGATCCGTTTGAAACAAATAAACTCAAATCACTTATAACGGAATATCTTGGAAAAAAAGGTGTTAAAGTTATTATTGCACGCAGAGAATGCGCATTACTAAAATAAAAATCCTGGCATTTTGGTAATTCTGAGTATTTCATTGAGATACCTCGAATTCTTATTTTGTTTGTAATACCTGTTTTTCTGTTGTATAATAACTAAAATTATTAAGGAGGCACAAATGAAAAAAATGATATTAATTTTCATTTTTATTATGACCGCTGGCTTGCTTATTGCTGATGATTTAGTAATTGCAGAAGGAAATACTTCAACATCAAAAGAAAAAACAATAATTGTTTATGACCCGATTAAACATACTCAAACTGCTTCAAATATATTTATGACTTGGGCTGGTTTGTCTTTAGGAAGTGGTATTATTGCTTCGACGAGTAAAGATCCTGTAGGTAGCGGTATTGGCGTAGCTAATCTTATATATGGTGCTGTTGAAACTACATTAGCTATAATTAATATAAATTGGACAGAAAAAACATCTGATCAAGAAAAAGCGAGAACGGTAATGATAGAAGATAGCGGTTGGCGCGCATGGACAGGTGTTGGACATTTTGTTACAGGTGTGGCGCTAATAGTTTTAGGTAAAAATGTGAATGTCGGAGGAAAAGATATTGATATGAGAGGAATTGGTATTGCTATGGCCCTTCAGGGAAGTTTTATTTCTGTAACAAATTTTATGAATTACTCAATTGCTAAAGATCCTGTAAATATTAGGGACTGGAATGCTGGCATAGAGGTTAAGTTCCCGCTATATAGCGCCGCGTTTTAGATAAATATCAAATTATGTCAACAAAAAATATAGCTAAATCAGCGGTCATAGTAAGCGTGATAACCATGTTGTCCAGAATATTGGGCTATATGCGTGATGCTTTAAATGCAGCCCTGCTTGGTGTGGGCATGGTTTCTGATGCTTTCTTTGTAGCTTTTCGTATACCAAATATGTTGCGTAATCTTCTGGCTGAAGGTGCTTTGTCGTCTGCTTTTATACCTGTCTTCACTGAATATCTTGAAAAAAAGAAAAAAGAAGATGTTTGGTTACTGACCTCTAATCTATTAACTGTTTTAAATATTGTGCTTATTGTTTTGACTGCTATTGGAATCACCTTTGCCGATCCTATAGTTAGAATCATGGCACCTGGCTTCATTAAGGATCCTACAAAGTTTGCACTTACAGTTGAACTCACCAGATATCTTTTTCCTTTTATATATTTTATTTCAATTGCTGCACTTTTTCTTGGGGTATTGAACTCACTTAAAAAATTTTCTATGCCTGCATTTGCACCAGTGGTATTAAATGTAGCTATGATAGCCGCTGGTTTATGGGTTTGTCCACTTTTTGGAAAAGATCCAGAAAAACAGGTTTATGGCTGGGTTATTGGCGCTTTAGTTGGTGCTGTTTTGCAGATAATAATTCAGTGGATACCTGCCAGAAATGAAGGTTTTAGGTATAAGTTTTTTATTGATTTGAAAGAACCAGGTTTGAGAAAAATAGGGAAGCTTATGTTACCGGCGACAGTGGCGCAGTCAGTCACTCAGATAAATCTACTGGTAAATACTATTTTGGCATCTTATTTGACTGGTGGCGCAGTCACTTATTTATATTATGGAAATAGATTAATGCAACTGCCTTTTGGCGTTTTTGGTGTTGCGATAGCCACGGTATCTTTTCCGTATATTTCTCAGTATGCTGCTCGTAATGATTTTGAATCACTTAGAAATACAATTCATTCATCCTTAAAACAGGCCTTTTTCATAACTATCCCAGCCTCAGCTGGACTTATATTTTTGAGCTTACCTATAAACTCTTTATTGTTAAATTATGGACGCTTTACTTTTGAAGATGCTATAAATACTGCTAAGGTTAGTAGCGTTTATTGTGTGGCTGTCTTTGCTTTTACTGGAATTAAAATACTTACTCAGGTTTTCTATGCCATAGATAAAGCGGCAGTTGCTGTTAAAATCAGTTCTTTTGTTATGGCTCTAAATATAATTTTATGTGTATTACTTATGTTTCCATTTAATTTCCTTGGTTTAGCGGCGGCAACTGCCATAGGCGGCATAGTTCAATATTGGTTGCTGTATCATTATGCAGGAAAACTCTTGGGGGATTTAAAGACAAAAGAGCTTTTACTGTATTTGCTAAAGATTACTTTTATATCGGTTGTTATGGGAGTTTGCGTTTATTATCTTAATTCGTACTTGGCAGGCAAATGGAATGTGATTTATTCACGAAAAATAAATGCTCTTATTGTATTTATATGTATGCTGGCTGGTACAGGAATATATGCGGCATTATTGCCTTTGTTTAAAGTGAATGAAGCGAAAACTTTAATAAATATGATAAAAGAAAAAATGAAAAGAAAAGAAAAAATATAAACCAATAATAGGAGAGAAAAAATGACTGATGGAAAAATAGTATTAACTGAACTTGCTTCGTGGAAACAATTAAAAAATAATTTTGAAAAGATAAAAGGGGTGCATTTAAGAGAACTCTTCGCTTCTGATTCAAACAGAGGTGGTCGCATGGCAATTGAGGCTGAAGGTGTTTATTTTGATTATTCAAAACATAGAATCAATGATGAAACTTTACAACTATTTATTCAACTTGCGACAGAGTCAGGTTTAAAAGAAAAGATAGAGGCTATGTTTAGAGGTGATAAAATTAACTCAACTGAAAAAAGAAGTGTTTTGCACATAGCGCTTCGTACACCAAAGGACAAAACAATCATTGTTGACGGAGTAAATATAGTCCCGCAAATACACGCGGTGATTGATAAAATGGCTGGTTTTGCTGACAAAATAAGAAAAGGTGAATGGAAAGGTTATACAGGCAAAGTAATTAAAAATATTGTTAATATAGGTATAGGCGGTTCTGATTTAGGACCAGTTATGGCGTATGAAGCTTTGAAGGCATATACTCAGCGCGGTTTAGTTTTTAGGTTTGTTTCAAATGTAGATGACACGGATTTTGCTGAAGCAACAAAAGATTTAAACGCGGAAGAAACGCTTTTTATTGTATCGTCTAAAACATTTACAACTCTTGAAACTATGACTAATGCTCTTACTGCACGCGCTTGGGCTTTAAAAACACTTAAAGATCAGGCAGCGGTCGCTAAACATTTTGTGGCAGTATCTACAAATGCTGTAGAGGTTTCAAAATTTGGAATAGATACGGAAAATATGTTTGAGTTTTGGGACTGGGTCGGTGGCAGATATTCCATGACCTCGGCGATAGGCTTGTCTAATATGATTGCCTTTGGACCAGCTAATTTTCGAGACATGCTCGATGGTTTTCATAAAATGGATGAACACTTCAGAACAGCACCATTTGAAAAAAATATTCCTGTCTTAATGGGACTTCTTGGTATTTGGTATATAAACTTTTTTGATGCAGACACAACCGCAGTTCTTCCTTATGAACAATACTTAAAACGCTTTCCTGCTTATCTTCAGCAAATGACTATGGAAAGTAATGGTAAGCAAGTAACTATAGAAGGTGCAAAAATTAATTATCAGACAGGTTCTATATATTGGGGAGAGCCAGGAACAAACGGACAGCATTCTTTTTATCAGCTCATACATCAGGGGACAAAGCTGATACCTTGTGATTTCATTGCATTTGCAAAATCGTTAAATCCTATTGGCAGACATCATGATATACTTATGGCAAATGTATTTGCTCAGGCAGAAGCATTGGCTTTTGGTAAAACTTCTCAGGAAGTGAAGGCGGATAACACTCCAGATTTTCTTGTGTCACACAAGACCTTCGAAGGCAATAAACCCTCAACTATGATATTAATGGATAAGCTAACTCCTAATGTTTTGGGTAAGTTGATAGCGATATATGAGCATTGCGTTTTCACTCAGGCGGCGATATGGAATATAAACGCTTTTGACCAGTGGGGAGTTCAGCTCGGAAAAGTGCTTGCAGAGAAGATAGTGCCAGAGCTTGAAGTAAAAGAAGAACCTACTTTAAGGCATGATAGTTCGACAAATACGCTGATAAAGAGATACAGAAAGCTCAAATAGTCATAAAAAAGGTCATTTTTAGCATATAAAAACACTTAATTAGATAGTTTATGGTTGACAATTTGCTTTGGTTTTTGTATATTATACCAACAAGAAAGTGGAAGCCAAGTGCTTCTCACCCTGGATAACAAAGTTGTCCGGGTTCATACAAAATGAATATATATTTAATAGATTTATTGATATATAGGAGAAGACGGCTTATGCCGTCTTTATTTTTTTTAGGAGGTGGAGATTTATTTCATTCACAGAGTTAAGGGTTAACAGCCAGATCAGGATTCCTGAAATAAGGGTAATCGATGAAGCAGGCAACTCGCTCGGTGTGGTTTCAGTCAATGACGCCATAAGAATGGCAGAAGAACGCAACTTGGATTTAGTAGAAATTAGTCCCAGTGCAAAGCCGCCAGTTTGTAAATTGTTGAATTACGGTAAGTTCAGATACGAGCAGCTGAAAAAAGATAAAGAAGCAAGAAAAAATCAGCATGTAGTTGTGGTTAAAGAAGTACAGATTAGACCAAATATCGATAAGCATGATTTGGGAATAAAGCTAAATCACGCAATCGAATTTTTGGATAAAGGATTTAAAGTTAAGTTTGTAATAAGATTTAGAGGCAGGGAAATGGAATATAAGGAACAGCGTGGAAGCGAAATGCTTGACCAAGTATTTAAGCACCTTGCTAATAAAGGCCAAATAGAAGGCGATCCATTTAAAGAAGATAAGCTAATCATATTTACTATGATGCCAATAAAGAAAAATATAATTTAAAAAAAGGAGAACGAAATGCCAAAACTTAAGACCAATTCCTGTGCTAAAAAAAGGCTGAAATTGACAGCAAGCGGCAAGCTAAAGTATAAAAAACCAGGCTTACGCCATCTTTTGCATCAGGAAAGTAGTAACTTGAAAAGACCGAAAAGAAATGCTGGCTATGTGGATCACGCAAATGCAAAAAATGTCAGGAAACTGTTACCTTACGGATAGATTTATATTTAGTAGTAATAAAATTGAAATTAAAATAATGTGGAGGTAGTAACATGCCAAGAGTCAAAAGAGGCGTAACGTCAAAACGCAGACATAAAAAGATACTTAAACTTGCCGAAGGTTTTTACGGTAGAAAGAAAAATCTGTGGACAAGAGCCACGGAACAGGTTCAGAAGGGTTGGCAGGCTTCTTTTAAAGGAAGAAAGCTACGCAAAAGACAGTTCAGAACATTGTGGATTGCCAGAATAAACTCGGCTTGCAGAGAAAACGGATTATCATATTCCAAGTTTATTAATGGAATGATCAAAGCCGGCATAACTCTTAACAGAAAACAGCTTGCTGAAATGGCAGTTACAGATGCTCCGGCATTTTTAAAGCTTATTGACATCGCAAAAGAAAATGTGCTTGTTACTCCAAAGTAAATTGACAAACAAGAAGTGATATATTGTCCTATTATTATTTAGGCGATTAAGTATCTCGCGGTTTTAATAATGAGAGTTTGTTTAAATATAAATTTTCACTGCGATTTTGTAAATGTCAAAGACTGGTTTGCTTGGAGATAGATATCGAAGACTTTGGAAATATTCTAATTCTTCGATAACATCAAAACAAGGCAGGTGCTTTTTGATGAAAAAACGTAATAAAAAAAATAGCCAAAGCTTAATTAAGACAGCGTATGCTTTTGGACCGTTTAATTTAGCGGCAGTATCGTTGTTGCTGGCTTTAATTGGACAGTATATGCTTTTCGTAAATAAATGGTTGGCACCAGGCTTAGTTATGTTTGCTCTGGCTTTGGTTGTATTTATCCTTGCTGATAAGTCCTCCAGAAATGAAGTTCAAGAAGATATACTTGATGTCAGGATTGAAGCTTTAGCATTTTTGGGAATAATGTTGGTGGCGATATTTTTTAGATTGTTTCTTATAGATCAATTGCCGTCAGGTTGTTTCCGAGATGAAGGCCAAAATGGTAATGAAGCTATTAATATTATGAATGGCGTACAATTGGAAGGTACTAAGCTTCCAGTGTATATAGCAAGAGATACAGAAAATGCGGCCATGTATATGTATTATATAGCGGCATTCTTTAAGTTTTTTGGTATTGGGGTAATGCAAATAAGAGCAGTTTCTATAGTGATTGGTTTATTGTGCGTTCCAGCCTTTTATTTCCTTGTTCGCTATCTTATGGGTCCAAAAATGGCTATTGTTGGCGGTTTCTTAATCGCAGTTACAAGCTGGCATGTAAACTTTAGCAGAATTGGATTTTTAGGTATAGCCACTGTTTTCTTTGCAATCTTATGTTTTTATTTTGCGTGGAAAACTTATGTCAAAAGAAGACCTTTTGATTTTATTATGCTCGGTATTTTAACTGCCCTCGCCTTATACACATACATAGCCGGTCGTCTTATACCTGTAGCATTAGTAATCTTTTGCGGCTATATCTTTATTGTGGAAATGAAGTTCTATGTAAAAAATTATAAAAATATCATATTAGGACTTGCTGCTTTTCTTATAGTTATATCTCCCATGCTAAATTATGTCATAAGAAATCCGCAGAAGTTTATGAGTAGAACTGCCACTGTCTCTATCTTTAACCAAGATATGCTTACCGTTATTGGTGGTAGGTATATGGAAAAAGACAAGAGTACTGGAAATATGAAAAATAAAAGTTGGGAAAAACTTTATCTGGAAAGTTTTGCTAATACTATGCTTATGTTTAATTACCTTGGAGATGCGAATGTCAGGCATAATGTGGCAAACGAACCAATGCTTGATTTTGTAACTGGCATTTTTATGTTGTTGGGACTTGGTTATGCCCTTGTAAATATATACAAACCCCGATACTTTCTTTTGCTTGCCATGTATTTTTCTTTCATGCAAGCGGGACTATTTTCTATTGAATCGCCGCAGGCGTACAGGACGATAGCTGAAATACCTATGGTATTGTTATTTGCTGTAATTACTATTTGGAAAGTCCTTGAATTTTCTAAAGAACAGCATGGCAAAGATTTTACAAAAACAGTTATGATAGCAGGTATGATTATTTTAGGTTATGTGGCTTATGCAAATTATGACAGATACTTTGTTATGTTTAAAAATCATGCTGGTTCTTGGGCTGAATTTTCTACTGATGAGTATTCATTAGGTCGCTATGTACACGACCTTGGACCTGATACTATGGCTTTGGTAAGACCTGCTTGGCTGAATAGCTACACATATAAGTTTGCTGTATATCCGCACAATAATTACACTCATTTCTCTCTTTCTGAACATGTTCCAATTAAAAGTGAACTTAAGTCAAACTATGCCTATGTTTTGGATGAATCATTTTTGCCACTTCTTCCAATACTTAAGAAAATGTATCCTGAAGGCAAGTATAGTGAATTCCGTCACAAATTTGTTAAACATCAAATTCTGTATTTTACTTATGAAGTTCCATACGAGTCAATAAAGGCCTATCAGGAAAAAGGTAAAAATAGCGGCCTGACAGGTTATTATTATCATGGTATTGAATGGAATGGCGAGTTATTAATAAAAAGACTTGATCCTTTTATTTTCTTTAACTGGACTGAGAATCCTGTAACCGCTCCATTTTCGGTAAAATGGACAGGAAAGTTTAAGGCTGAGAAATCAGGGCAATATACTTTTATAACAAAATCTAACGATTATTCTGATTTGACTATAGATGGTAAACAAGTATTAAAAAATCCAGGAGCAGAAATTGTTAAGGATGCCATAGGCAAAGGCAGCGTATATTTAGCTGCTGGGAAGCATTCTATAACTCTTAGATATTATGAATCAATCAATCATTCTGAAATGCAGTTCTATTGGAATAATCCAAAGACAGGCGAAGAGGAGGTTGTCCCAAGTGAAGTCCTTACCCCGCAGTAAAAAAGCAAAAGTAATAGTGGTCATGCCCGCATATAATGCGGCTAAAACTTTAGAGAAAACATATAGGGATATTCCCCGAGGTGTTGTAGATAAGATTATTTTAGTAGATGATGTATCTAAAGATGAGACTGTCTTAGTAGCAAAACAGCTCGGGATTAAAACTATAGTACATATACAAAATAAGGGTTATGGTGGAAACCAGAAAACTTGTTATATAGAGGCCTTGAAGGAAGGAGCTGATATAATTGTCATGCTTCATCCAGACAATCAATATGATTCCAGTCTTATACCTGAAATGATTTCTCCTATTTTAAATGGGCACGCAGATTTTGTGCTTGGCTCAAGAATGTTAGGAGAGGGTGCCTTGCGTGGTGGCATGCCTTTGTATAAATATATGTCAAATAAGTTTTTGACTTTTGTTGAAAACGAATGTTTTGGAAAACATTATTCTGAATTACATACTGGTTTTAGGGCTTACAGCAGAAAACTTTTGCTTACAATTCCTTTTACTTTGAACTCTGATGATTTTGTTTTTGATACTGAAGTAATCGCTCAAGTGGAAATGAACGGATTTAAGTCAAGCGAAGTACCGGTGCCAACAAGATATTTCAAAGAAGCCTCCTCAATAAACTTTTTTAGGTCGGCTCAATATGGTTTGGCTACTCTTAAAGTTATGTTTCAGTTTTTGCTTCATAAGTGGGGAATTAGAAAATACAGTAAGTTTTCTAAAAAACTCTTTGATGTAATAAGTCCTTTCTATATTAAAGAAATAAATAAAGGTGGTAAATAAGTGCTTAAAAAACTTATTTTTTGGTTTGGGATTGTTGTCACCATAGTTTGTCTCATCTTCGTTCTAAATGGAATTAAATATAATGAATTGTTCAGTATTGTTAGTCATATTAATATCTGGATATTATCTGGAACGATAATATTATATATAGGGGGATATTACATAAGGGCAGAACGCTGGCGGCATTTGCTTAAACACATTAAACCGTTTACTGCTGCGGAACTTTTCCCTTATCTCGTAATGGGTTTTATGTTCAATAATGTGTTGCCTGCTCGCGCTGGAGAGTTTATCAGGGCATATATGACTGGAAATAAAAAAGGTGTCTCCAAATCATCTACATTTGCAACAGTTGTAATAGAAAGGGTTTTTGACGGTCTTGTAATGATTTTTTATTTTATTATTGGATATATGGCTTTTCATTATATAACAAAGCAAGCCGCAGGGGATCCGATAAGTATTTTTGGAAAAACTTTTGGCGTAAAAGATGCAGTTTTGGTATTTGCTGTTTTAGGTAGTCTTGTATTTATTGGCATTTTTATTTTTATGCTTTTACTACTTTATAAAAGAGAAAATACGGTTAAGTTTATTCACACCATACTAAAAGTTTTTCCAGCAAAGCTTCGTGAGAAAACTGTTGGGTTTATAGATACATTTATTAATGGACTTGGAGTACTTGGTAGTTTGAAGGATGTTTTGAATGTTTTTGGACTTTCTTTGTTTGCCTGGACAGTTGAGGCTTTTACTTACTGGTTGCTCGGTTATGCCATGGGCATCCAGATTAACTTCTTATTGATTTGTCTTATTATGGCTGTGGCGAATTTCGCTATTATGGTTCCTTCAACCTCTGGGGGAATAGGACCTTTTGAATTTTTTGGAGTGGCTATCATGCTCTTGTTTGCTTATCCAAAGGAAGAAGCAGCAGCTTATGTATTTATTGTCCATGCTATGATATTGTTTCCTATAATAGTATTAGGCCTGATTTTTATGTTTACTGAAGGATTGTCCTTTAAAAAAATATTGAATGAAAAAGAAAAGGAGGAAAGCGCAAAATGAAGAAGCTTTTAACTGCTGTTTTTTTAGTGCTTATTTTATTCGTGGCAATGGGAGTAAATTGTGAAAGTAAAAATGGAGAGGTGACAGATGTGGCTGCAGCAAAAAAAGATAGTAAAACAGTAAAACCTGTAACAGAACCTATAGCAGTTTTAGAAACAAACAAGGGAGTAATCAAGTTTAGATTTTTTACAGCAGATGCTCCAGGCACATGTGAAAACTTTATTAAGCTTGCAGTTGCGAAATTTTATGATGGTCTGACTTTTCACAGGGTTGAACCGAATTTCGTAATTCAGGGTGGAGATCCATCAGGTAATGGCACTGGCGGACCAGGATACAATATTAAAGCTGAATTTAATAAGAATCCACACTTAGATGGTACTGTGGCTATGGCGCGTTCTAATGATCCAGATTCTGCTGGAAGTCAGTTTTATATTTGTTTAGCAGCAGTACCATTTTTGGATGGAAAATATACTGTTTTTGGACAAGTAATAGAAGGACTGGATGTAGTGCATAAAATTAAGATAGGCGATAAAATGAAAAAGGTATACATAGAATATAAATAAATAGTTTTATTGTTTATTGGGGCGGCTTAAAAGCCGCCCTTTTTTATTTCTGGTAAAATATATTGACTTTTATAAATAAAAGTTGTATCTTATTAAAGCAACAGAAAAGCACTTGATCCTTTAAACTGGCCCTGCGAGGCTGGTAAGGAGCATGTAATATTATGCCTTCTTACTGCATGTCCGCAGGAAGAAGGTTTTGTTATTTATAGCCCTGCTATAAATAATATCCGCAGAGGTAGTAATTAAGGCGGATAGAACACTCTTCCTGTAATATGCAATGTCGCGCCTGCCAAAACCGGAGGAAAGAATTGGAAAAAAATATTAGAATAAAGAGTGAAATCTTAGATAAACCTTCTATTTCCCGTGCTATTACACGCATTGCCCATGAGATTATCGAAAAAAATAAAGGAGCGGATAAGCTAATAATTGTTGGCATACGCTCGCGTGGAGATATTTTGGCTCTGCGAATTGCTGACAAAATAAACGAAATTGAAAATGTTAAGGTGCCTGTAGGTGCCGTGGACATAACTTTCTATCGTGATGACTATGATCGTGTGACAAAAGCGGAAGTAAAGTCAACTGAACTTCCTATGTCTATAGATGGTAAAGATATAGTGCTTGTGGACGATGTTTTATATACTGGTCGTTCTACAAGAGCTGCTATGGATGTAATTATAGAGTTTGGTAGGCCAAAAACTATTCAACTTGCGGTACTTATTGATCGTGGTCACAGAGAGCTACCTATACAGGCAAATTATGTTGGTAAAAATGTTCCTACCAGTAAGGAAGAAATGATAGTATTAAAACTTCAAGAATTAGATGGTGAAGAAAAAGTTCTTCTTGCCGAAAAGGAGGCGTAATATGACATTGAAGCATTTGATTGCACTCCAGGATATTTCTGCCGAACAAATCACGGAAATATTAACACTTGCCAAAACTTTTAAAGAAGTTAATCAAAGAAATATAAAAAAGGTTCCAATCTTAAAAGGAAAGACAGTTGCAAATTTCTTTTTCGAAAACTCCACAAGAACAAAAACTTCTTTTGAAATTGCTGCCAAAAGATTATCTGCGGATGTATTAAATCTTGCGATATCTACTTCTTCTGTTACTAAAGGAGAAACACTGATAGATACAATAAGAACCATAGAGGCAATGAAAATAGATATGGTAGTTATAAGGCATGGCGTCTCTGGAGTTCCACATATGCTTACAAAAAATATATCATCCAATGTTATAAATGCGGGAGATGGAATGCACGAACATCCAACTCAAGGACTTCTTGATATGTTTACGATACTTGATAAGAAAAAAAGATTGGAAGGTTTAACAGTCGCTCTTATAGGTGATATAGCTCACTCTCGTGTGGCTCGCTCAAATATTTGGGGATTGATTAAAATGGGCGCGAAAGTTCGCGTGGTTGGACCTACGACACTTATTCCTCGTGACATAGAAAAAATGGGTGTTGAAGTTTATAATGATCTTGAGAAAGGTATTAAAGGTGCAGATGTTATTAACATATTGAGAATACAGCTTGAAAGAATGAAGAAACATCTTTTTCCGACGATTAGAGAATATGCAATGTTGTTTGGTGTCAATACTACAAAATTAAAAGCTGCTAAAAGCGATTGTTTGGTTATGCATCCTGGTCCAATGAATCGTGGTATTGAAATATCTCCAAATGTGGCTGATGGTGCTCAGTCGGTTATAGAAGAACAGGTAACAAACGGTGTGGCTGTAAGAATGGCGGTCTTGTATCTTATGGGAGGAGGCAAAGCAAATGAAATTATTAATTAAAAATGGTACGGTTGTTGATCCGGCAAATAAAAAAGAAGAAAAGGCAGATATTCTAATTAATAATGGCAAGATAGAGCAGGTATCAAAGTCCATAAACAGCAAAGATGCTAAAGTGATAGATGCGTCAGGGCTTTTTGTTCTTCCTGGATTTATAGATATGCATGTGCATTTTCGCGAACCTGGCTTTGAATATAAAGAAACCATAGAGTCTGGTTCGCGTGCTGCTGCAAAAGGCGGTTTTACTACAGTAGCATGTATGCCAAATACTGATCCTCCGATTGACAATCAGGCTATGGTGGAATTCATAAATATGAAATCAAAGCAGGTTGGATTAATTGATGTAAAAGCAATAGGTACAATAACAAAAGGCAGGGCGGGACTGGAGCTTGCTCCAATCGGTGAACTTTTTAAAGCAGGAGCAGTCGCAATATCTGACGATGGCGGTACAGTTATGAATGCAGAAATCGTTAGGCGAGCTTTGCAATATTGTAAAATGTTTGGAATGCCTCTTATCGAACATTGTGAAGATGTGAACTTAGCAGGTGATAATACTGTAAACGAAGGTTATTTTGGAACTATGCTCGGCTTAAAGGGCATACCAGCATCAGCCGAAGAATCAATAGTTGCGCGTGATATTATGATTGCAAAAGATACAGGTGGAAGACTTCACTTAGCGCACTTGTCAACAGCAGGTGCTATTGAACTCCTAAGATGGGCAAAAAAACAGGGAATCAATGTAACAGCAGAAGTTACTCCGCATCATTTTACTCTTGATGATTCTGCCCTTGTTAACTATGATACAAATTATAAAATGAATCCGCCTTTACGCTCGAAGGCAGATGTTTTGGCTATGAAGAAAGGTTTAAAAGACGGAACCATAGATGTCATCGCTACGGACCACGCTCCGCATGCTGAACTTGATAAAGATGTGGAGTGGATTCAGGCGGCTTCAGGTATTATCGGATTAGAGACTGCGTTTCCTCTTATCATAACTGAGCTTGTTAACAAAGGTTTTCTGACTTTGTCTGAAGCGGTTAAAAAAATAACTATAAATCCAGCAAAAATATTAAACTTAGAAAAAGGAACTCTTAGCGTAGGCGCTGAGGCAGATATAGTAATAGCAGACATAAAAAAAGAAGTTGTGATAACTGAAGAGTTTTTTGGTTCTCGTTCTTCTAACTCGCCTTTTATAGGAAGCAAATTAAAAGGAAGTATAGAAATTGTTTTAAAATCAGGAAAGATAGTTTACGAAAATAAGTAACAGATTCGCTGACAGAATTATTCTAAAAGGAGTGTTTAAATGAAAAAAGCAATACTAATGCTGGAAGACGGAACATATTATGAAGGCCTATCAGCTGGTTATGACGGTGAAACCTTTGGGGAAATAGTTTTCAATACATCTATGACAGGATATCAAGAAATTCTCACTGACCCATCATATAAAGGACAGATAGTCACTATGACATATACAGAAATTGGAAATTATGGAATTAATGTGAATGATATTGAATCTAAAGAAGTGCAGGTGGAAGGTTTTGTAATGAAAGAAATCAGTAAGATTAATTCTAACTGGCGTTCTGATATGAGTTTAGTAAATTACCTTAAACATAATAAAATTGTGGCTATAGAAGGAATAGATACAAGGGCTTTGACGCGTCACATTAGGGACTTTGGAGCAATGAAATCAGTGCTTTCCACGGAAGATTATAACTTGAAGTCCTTGTTAAAAAAAGTTAAGGCATCTCAGTCAATTAACGGTATTGATTTAGCAAAAGAGGTTTCTACAACTAAGCCATATAAGTGGACGGAAAAATTAAAAGAAGTTGGCATGCTTAAATATGAGCGAAAATATGTATGTGTTGGAAAAAATACAAAAAAATACAAAGTTGTGGCCATTGACTGTGGCATCAAACATAATATATTAAGAATACTCGCAGATTTAAATTGTAATGTCACAGTGGTTCCAATAACCGCAACTGCTGAAGAAATTTTACAATTGAAACCTGATGGTATATTTATTTCAAATGGTCCAGGCGATCCTTCCGCGGTGCCTTACATAGTTGCAGAAATTAAAAAGTTACTGGGTAAAAAACCTATATTTGGAATTTGTTTTGGACATCAGCTATTAGGTCAAGCTCTTGGTGGCAAAACATACAAATTAAAATTCGGACACAGGGGCGCCAATCACCCAGTTATGGAAATGAATACAAGAAAAATAGATATAACTGTTCAAAATCATGGTTATGCAGTTGACCAAAAATCATTTAAAAAATCAAAGCATAAAGTGGATATTACACACATAAACTTAAACGACCAGACAGTAGAAGGGCTTGAAGTTAAAAAAATTAAGGCTTTTTCAATACAACATCATCCAGAAGCTTCAGCCGGACCGCATGATGCCAGATATATATTTAATAAATTTATTAAAAATATGAAGTAGTAATAAATTATATTTATAGATTGTTTTTAAATGTTTCATTGGGTTTTTCAAAATGACTAACAAATAGAAATATGAAAAGGAGATTTAAGATGCCAAAGCGTACAGACATAAAAACGATTCTACTTATAGGGTCGGGCCCAATAGTTATAGGACAGGCTTGCGAGTTTGATTATTCTGGAACTCAGGCTTGTAAGGCTTTAAAAGAAGAAGGTTACAGGGTGGTACTTATCAATTCAAATCCTGCTACCATTATGACTGATCCAGAGTTTGCAGATGCTACATATATTGAACCTTTAACTGTAGAAATGCTGGAAAAAATAGTGGCAAAAGAGCGTCCGGATGCCATTCTTCCAACAGTAGGTGGGCAGACAGCTTTAAATCTCGCTATGGATTTTGTAAAAGCAGGACTTGATAAAAAATACAAAGTGGAATTAATAGGTGCTAATTTTAAGTCAATACAAAAGGCGGAAGACAGGCAAGAGTTTAAAAAAGCAATGGAAAAAATTGGTTTGGATGTACCTAAGAGTGAGTATGTCTGTAATATGAAGCAGGCTATGGCTACAGCAAAAAGAATTAAGTTCCCAATTATTATTAGGCCAGCATTTACTTTAGGTGGAACAGGTGGCGGTATTGCTTATAATAAATCAGAGTATGTGGAGAAAGTTTCAAGGGGCTTAAAAGATTCTCCTATATCAAAAGTGTTGCTTGAAGAATCAGTACTCGGTTGGAAAGAGTATGAGCTTGAGGTCATGCGCGATTTAAAAGACAATGTTGTAATTATATGTTCCATAGAAAACTTTGATCCTATGGGTGTTCATACGGGAGATTCGATAACCGTAGCCCCTGCTCAGACTCTTACAGATAGGGAATATCAGATTATGAGGGATGCTGCTATTGCTATAATGAGGGAAATAGGCGTTGATACAGGTGGTTCAAATGTGCAGTTTGCTATAAATCCAAAAAATGGCCGTATGATTGTTATAGAAATGAATCCTCGTGTTTCTCGTTCTTCGGCACTCGCATCAAAGGCTACAGGATTTCCTATAGCGAAAATAGCAGCGAAGCTTGCGGTCGGTTATACTTTAGATGAAATACCAAATGACATTACTAAATATACTCCTGCATCTTTTGAACCTACGCTTGATTATGTCGTAGTTAAAGTGCCACGCTTTACTTTTGAAAAGTTTAAAGAAGCCAAAGATGAACTCGGAGTTCAAATGAAATCTGTTGGTGAAGTCATGGCTATAGGCAGAACTTTTAAGGAAGCAATGCAAAAAGCACTGCGTTCTATGGAAATGGGAAGGGCTGGCTGGGGAGCTGATGGTAAAGATCCTGATTTAAAAAGCATTACAAAAGAACAGCTTGAAAATAAACTGACTGTTCCAAATTCACAGCGTATTTATTTTATTAAATATGCTATGCAAAAAGGAATGACAGATAAAAAGTTATTCGATTTGACTAAAATAGATCCGTGGTTCTTGCACAATTTACGAG
This sequence comes from bacterium, assembly GCA_037138355.1. Classification (GTDB taxonomy): domain Bacteria; phylum Oederibacteriota; class PGYV01; order PGYV01; family Palsa-1178; genus PALSA-1178. Next base: position 34,461 of record JBAXIL010000004.1, on the reverse strand, counting down.
AGATACTCGATTTCGAGAATGAACTTAAAAAGACTGCTTCAAAAAAGAAAAAGTTAACTAAGGCAAATGCTATTTCTTATAAGGCGCTAATTTACAAATCAAAACAGTACGGATTTTCTGATGTTCAGCTTGGAAAAATATTTAATATGACTGAAGATCAGTTCAGAAATCTGCGTTTGTCTCTCAACATTAAGCCCGTTTATAAAATGGTAGATACTTGCGCAAGTGAGTTTAAAACATATACTCCATATATGTATTCAACCTATGATCAGGAAAATGAAAATCCAGTATCTAAAAAGAAAAAAGCAATTATTTTAGGTGGTGGACCAAACAGGATAGGACAAGGCATAGAGTTTGATTATTGCTGTGTACATAGTGTTTATGCACTGCGAGAAGAAGGGTACGAAGTTTCTATGGTTAATTGTAATCCAGAGACAGTATCTACGGATTATGATACCTCTGACAAGTTATATTTTGAACCATTGACTATGGAAGATGTTATGTCCATTGCGGCGGAGGAAGGTAAAGAGGCGGGGTTTATAGCACAGTTTGGAGGACAGACCCCATTAAAACTGGCTATGCCACTTTTTGAAAAGAAAGTAAAAATACTTGGAACTTCTCCTGTGTCTATAGATATAGCAGAAGACCGGAAAAAATTTGATAAGATTCTCACAAAATTAAATATAAATAGGCCTGAAAATGGAACTGCATATTCTCTCAAAGAGGCCTGGGTTATAATTCGCAGAATTGGTTATCCAGCACTGGTTAGGCCTTCATATGTTTTAGGCGGAAGGGCAATGGAAATAGTTTATGATGATGAAACTTTTGTCAAGTATGCTAAGGAAGCTTTTATTGTATCGGAAAAGCATCCTGTGTTGATTGATAAGTTCTTAGAAGATGCTATTGAAGTTGATGTGGATTGCGTATGCGATGGAAAGGAAGCTGTGATATGCGGAATTATGGAGCATATAGAAGAAGCTGGGATACACTCTGGCGATTCTGCTTGTGTGCTTCCAGCAATTACTTTAAGACAAGATACTACAAATAAAATAAGGCAATACACTTACCAAATGGCTATAGAATTGAAAGTGAAAGGACTTATGAATGTACAATATGCTGTTCGTAATGAACAGGTTTATGTCCTCGAAGTAAATCCACGCGCATCAAGGACTATTCCTTTTGTTTCTAAAGCGACTGGAATACCATGGGCGAAAATTGCCACTAAAATAATGACAGGTAAAACTATCAAAATGCTCAAGATAAAAGAAAATCTTAATTTGCCACATATTGCTGTTAAAGAATCTGTATTTCCTTTTAACAAGTTTCTTGGAGCGGACACTGTGCTCGGTCCTGAAATGAAGTCCACAGGTGAAGTTATGGGAATAGATGAGGATTTTGGTAGGGCGTATTATAAGGCACAGATTGCAGCAGGTCAAAAGCTTCCGCTTTCTGGAAATGTTTTTGTGAGTGTAAAAAATAAGGATAAACGAGATATAGTTTTTGTAGTAAAAAAACTTGAAGATATGGGTTTTGGTATAGTTGCCACGGAAGGTACGGCAAATGCCTTAAGGCGTTATGGTATAAAGGTTAATAAGGTTAATAAGGTTCTTGAAAAAGCTCCAACAATACTTGATCTTATTAAAAACGGAAAAGTGAATCTGATAATAAATACTCCTGTAGGTAAAGGCCCTAAAAGTGATGACTATAAAATAAGGACTTTGGCGATTTCTGCTGGCGTGCCTTATACCACAACTATGTCAGGGGCACAGGCAGTCGTTGCTGCTATAGAAGCAGTTATTAAAAAAGGTTTAAGCGTAAAATCTTTGCAAGAATATTATAAAAAACAGTAAAATATATATTGATTGGAGCGGTAAATATGAGAATTAAATCAAAGGTTGTATCAAATACAAAGATTGGATCTGATTTATGGCGATTAAAACTTAATACGGGAAAGAACATTAAGGCCAAACCAGGCCAATTCATTAACATTCTCATAACAAAGACATATCAACCACTATTACGCAGACCGTTTTCGATATTTAATGCTTACGATGAGTATGTGGAGATAGTGTATAAAGTGATTGGCGAGGGGACTCGATTACTTACAGAAAAAAAGAAAAATGATGTCGTGGATTTTATTGGTCCTTTAGGCAATTCGTATATAGAACAAATAAAGCCTAATGCTAATTTAATACTAATAGGTGGTGGAACTGGGGCTGCTTCAGTATATTTTTTGGCACAATATCTTAAAGCAAATAAAATTAAGTTTACTATAATACAAGGGGCTAAAAATAAAAGTCAAATGCTGGCTCCTATTGAATTTAAAAAAATCAACGGTTTGTTTGCTACAGATGATGGCTCTATGGGTAAGAAAGGTTTTGTGAGTAATCTTTTAAATGATATTCTGAAAGAGGATACAATTATATTTACTTGTGGTCCAAAACCTATGTTTAAGGCAATAAAAATAATTGCTGACAAAAAAAATATGGTTAAAGTATTTGCTTCGTTTGAAGAATATATGGGGTGTGGAATAGGGGCTTGCGTTTCTTGTGTTGTGGAGATAAGAAAGGGTAATGCAAATGAATATCAAAGGGTATGTAAAGATGGCACTATATTTGATTTAAATAATGTGGTTTTATAGTTTAAAAGACGGTTTATTTAATTATCTGCACAGCATATTCGTCCTGGAAAGTTAAGGTGCTTTGGGTAGACGCGTTTGTAAAGGCATTAGTAATAGTTTTTGTAAAAATAAACCCCAATGAGTATGTCCCACTACCATGATTGTATGCGCCTGTAGCACTTATGTTTAATGGCGAAACCAAATCGGGTCCCAAAATCTGCTGCCCAGAAGAAGCTGGATATAATATTGTCAGCATGTCAAGATTACCTTCGCTTAGCCATGAAGCATTTGAGCCATCTGCGGCAAGAGTAATACCGCCAGGTGCTTTTGATAAAGCTGTATATGTTGTGGAGGCTATAGCTATATTTATTTCGTAATCTTGTGCCTCTATATAAGCGGAGGCTCCTCCATTTTGGTATATGTATAGTCCTGGTGTTGGTTCAGTAAGAATAAAAGTTCCGTTAGCACTTGTAACCGTTATCGTTGCTCCTGAAATCGAATTGCCAGAAGCGTCAGTAATTACTGCTCCATACTGAGTCATATAAACAGCATTGCTATTATTTATTGTTTGTATTGAAACTGACATTTTAATACCAGATGCGACAGGGGTAGTAGGACCTATTCTTGTAGAGCAACTATAGAATGTGAAAAGTAGTAGAGTAAATAACATTGCAAATATGAAATGTATTGTTTTCATTGGACCTCAATTTAATATGTTTTTGATATTATTAGTATATCATACAGGTATGCTAATTCAAAATGATAAACTTGGTGAAATAAAATTACTTATATTATGTCCAAAATTATGTTATTATATTAACCATGACAGCAAATAATTTATTGAACACTAAAGTGTCTATAGGAAACTTGAAACTGAAGAATCCTGTTATGACTGCTTCAGGAACTTTTGGTTATGGCCTTGAATTTGATGAATATATGGATTTGAATTCTATAGGGGCTATAATTGTTAAAGGACTTTCTATGGACCCAGTAAAAGGAAATAAAACTCCACGGTTAGTCGAGACAACGGCAGGTATTATTAATGCTATTGGACTTCAGAATATAGGTGTTGAGGCCTTTTTAAGTGACAAACTACCAAAACTAAAAAAATATAATACGCCAGTGATTGTCAATGTCTACGGAACTTCAGTAGAAAAATACATAAGCGTAGCAGAAAGACTTGAAGATACAGAAGTAGCTGCGATTGAAGTAAATATATCATGTCCAAATGTTAAAAAAGGTGGACTTGCATTTGCGGCAGATAAACAAGCCATAAAGGCGATGCTTAAAGGAATAAAAAAAGTTTACACTAAGCCAGTCATTATAAAATTATCCCCCAATGTTGGACCACTTGAAACAATAGCAAAACTTTGCGAAGACAATGGGGCAGATTCTTTATCGCTAATTAACACCATCGTGGGTATGTCTGTAGATATTGCTGGTCGAAAACCTCGTTTGTCAAATATCTACGGAGGGCTATCTGGTCCAGCTATTAAACCAGTAGCTCTGGCATTTGTCCATAAAGTATCTAAAGTGGTTAAAATTCCTCTTATAGGAATTGGGGGAATAATGAATTGGCGCGATGCTGTAGAGTTTATTATGGCTGGTGCTACTGCAGTACAGATAGGTACAGCCAATTTTCGCGAACCTGACGCATCACAAAAAGTAGCTGAAGGAATTGCATCTTACATGAGGAAAAATGGAATAAAAGATATAAAACAAATAACTGGATGTTTGAACTGCTGACATGAAAAGAGCAATTTTAACTTTGCTTTTTATCTCCTTGATTCCCGCAATACTATTCTGTGAAACCTATGTTATGCTTGATACTAATATAGTCAAAGAAGGTGGAATAATAAAAGTCAGCTTGCGCAGCAATGAACCCTTAAAAGCAGCTGATATAATTTTTATGAACAAAACATATCAGGCCTTTTACAAACAATTTAATTTGCATGATACTGAATATGTTTGTACCGCTATTATTCCTGTACCACTGGGTACAAAAGGCTTAAAGAAAATGCAAATCAAATATATGCTTAAAGATGGAACGGAAGGTATGAAAGAAGAAAAAATAAGAGTTAGGCTTATGAAAAGCGCAACTACTGAAATAAATACAGGTAAAATAAATGATGAGTTTACTGACATAATGGCGAAGGAAAGCAAAAAAGTAAAAGACATTCAGGATCAAATTACAGCAATTAAATATGATTTTCCTTTTATAAAACCTGTTGAAGGAATTACCACTGGAAGTTTTGGTGATGAAAGAGATTATGATAGTGGTGAAGCGCAGTGGCGACATAAGGGCTGGGATATTGCTGCAAAAAAAGGAACCCCAATTCACGCTTCAAATAGTGGGAATGTGGTTGCGGCCGGTTCGACGGTCAGTTGTGGAAATATTGTAGTTCTTGACCACGGAGCAGGTGTTTATTCTATGTACTATCATATGCAGAAAATATTTGTTAATAAGGACTTGCATGTTGTTAAAGGCGACATATTAGGAACCGTGGGAGATACAGGGATTGCCACGGGACCACATCTTCATTGGCAGATAAATGTATATAAAATACCAGTTAATCCAAAGGATTTTTTAAAAGAATTTTAGCCGAATTGATAGTTGTTGATATTATTTACAAACAAGCTATTTATTTACCCTGCAACTTCCTCGCCTAATATCATGGATGAATTTATTGCAGTAGAAACTATTTCACGCTCGCTATCTCTTAATTCTGGATAGAAGTATTTTTCCCATTTTTTTACTCTGGCAGGAGAGATGACTGCGGAATATACAAGGAATTTTGGCTCGTGCGGTTCTTTAATCAATCTCATATTAGTTTCTTTTAGAGTTCGGTCACCCTTTTTATTATTGCAGGTATGACAAGCGGTCACGACATTATACCAGTTCGTTTTGCCAAACTTGGAACTTGGAATTATATGGTCAATTGTTGGCTTAGGGACATGCTTTCCGCAATATTGGCAGTTGTAATTATCTCGCATAAAAACAGCTCTTTTTGAAAACTTGGGAGCTATATAGGGTTTTCTTACATAATAGACTATTTGAATAACGGAAGGAATTTTTACCTGAGCTCTAACTGTTCTTATATATGTATTTCCATCTTCTACTGAATGAGCTTTTTTAGAAAACAGTAATTTTAATGCTCGCCTGGCGGGAACAACAGTCAAAGGCTCAAATGTAGTGTTCAGAAGTAGGACGCTTTTGTCTGAATCCATAGCATTTCTCCTTAAGGAAGAATTGACTTATTTTATATAAAAATCAGAAATAAATCAAGGGAAAACAACATTATAAAAGTCAGCTATTTCAGGATAAAATTGGTGAATAAAGGATTAAATCAATAGTAACAGGTAGAATTGCTATATATAGGAATTAACTGAAAGTGAGTTTGTTGCAAGATTACGGTCAAATGAATAAGTGAAAATACAAAAAAACCTCAATAATTATTGAACTTTTTGCTATGATTAATCGTCTAATAATTGAAAATAATCTCTTTTACAGTTTGCTTATTTTAGGTGTTATGATATAATAAATTGTTTTTTTATAAAATTCCAGGAGGTAAGTGTACATTTATGAGAAAAATATTATTATTTACGGTTATATTAATGGCTTTATCAGCATTTGGACTTTTTGCGGTAGCAGTAGCAGCTCCAGATCAACTAATAGATGAGATTAAAATTGTTGGAAACTCAAGTGTTGTTGATAAGGAAATAAATGACCAGTTAACCTATGGGCCAGGAATGGTATTTTCAAGGTATAAGACACGCGAGGATATAAGCAATCTTTATAAGACTGGCAAATTTGACGATGTTAAAATGTACATGGAAAAATCAGGTGATAAGAATGTCTTGGTAGTGGAAGTCAAGGAGAAACTTCAGATAGGTAAAGTCATAATTAAAGGAAATAAAGAAGTAGGCGAAGGCGATATAAAGGCCAAACTTGAGGAAGAAGATAAACTTGCGATAAAAATCAAGGAAGGCGAGTATCTGGATGAATATAAATTAAAAAAAGCCATAGCTAATATAGAGGCAATGTATAAGGAACGCAATTATTATTATGCTAAGGTTTCATATAATTTGATTGAAACTGAAACTGAAAAAAACGGCAAAACTAATAAGAGTATCAATGTGGAGCTTAATGTAGATGAAGGTGGAAAACTAAAAGTAAACTCCATAACTGCTTCTGGGATTAATGTTTTTTCTGCTGACAAAATCAAAGGCGTAATGAAAACCAAGGAAGAAGGCTGGTTTCAGGCAGGAACATACAATGACAATCAATTAGTTGAAGATTTAAAAATGGTTTTAGCTACATATTATCAGGAAGGTTATGTAAAAGCAAAGATTAATGGTTATGCTTTTGGTGAAATAGAAGCCAATAAAAACGATATAATATCAAAAGATGTCATAATTGATAAAGTGAAAAAGACTATTGCTATTAATATACCTGTAGAAGAAGGTATGAAATATAAAGTGAAGTCTATTGCAATTAAAGGAAATGAATTATTTACAACTGCTGAGATTATGGAAAGATTAGTAACAACCCCAGATAAATACTATGACAAGATACAGTTTGAAAAGGATGTAGCAGGCGTACATGCTATGTATGCAGAAAAAGGTCGTATCTTTTCACAAGTGAAGGATGATTATGTTTATGATGATGAAACTGGAGCGGTAAATATTAGCTTATCAGTTACAGAAGGTCCTGTGGCATACATAAATAAAATTAAAGTGCGTGGTAATTATGTCACGAAAGACAAAGTAATTTTAAGAGAGCTGACATTAGCTGAGGGCGAACCTTTTGATTCAAATAAAATTAAAAAATCTCAAGAAGCGGTTTACAATTTGGGATTCTTTGATAATGTTGTTATTGATACTGAACAGGTTGACATAGATAAACTTAATCTTGTATTTGAAGTTGAAGAAAGAAAAACAGGAAATGTCGGTTTGGGTGCAGGGTATTCAACTGTAGAAGGATTAGTTGGCTATGTGCAGCTTTCACAGTCGAATTTGTTTGGCGAAGGAAAAATGTTTTCTGCAGATGTGCAGTATGGTAATCAGAAAAAAAGCTGGCAGCTTTCTTATAAAGATCCATGGCTTTTTGATACCCCTACATCTGCGGCTCTTGATGTGTGGAACACTTATAAGACAAGTGCGTACAATAATCAAGGATACGATTTAGAAACTTATGGATTTGATATTACGGCAGGCAGATTATTAGGTGAGAATCAAAGAGTATTTATTACATATAGATATGAAGAAGACAAATATGCCAATATAGAGCCATCTTTAGTGGCTTTGATTCCAACAGGCAAAAGCCAAATATCGTCTATATCTCCATCGTATACTTATGATACTCGTAATGATGTATTTGATTCAAGCAGGGGTCTTTATATCAATGCTGCTGTACAGTTAGGTGGAGGATTGCTTGGAGGAGATTATAATTATATTAAAGAAACTCTTGATGTTAGATATTTTATTCCGAGTTTCTGGAGATTCGTTCTTGCTCTGCATGCCAAAGTAGGTAATGGAACTGGTTATAGCTCCAGATATGGATCATCTGATTTACCAGTTGCAGAAAAGTTTTACTGTGGCGGTACAGATACAGTGCGTGGTTATGAGGAAAGAAAATTAGGACCGCTTAATGGACTCGCTGGTGGAAACTTTACAATGGTAACAAATATAGAATATAAATTACAACTTGTTGAAAGAGTTCTGACACTTGCTGCTTTTTATGATGCTGGTAATTGTTGGGATAATTTTAATGATGTAAATTGGAGTGATCCAAAACTTTATTCGAGTGTTGGCGGCGGCGTGCGTCTAACAGTTCCTGGTACAGTTATGTTAATTAGACTTGATTGGGGTTACGGACTTGATAAAGATAAAATGACACCAGGTGGAAAAGTTCACTTTAATATAGGTAATATTTTCTAAAAAAAGTATTCAAATCACATATCAAAGAGGAGGGTTTAAAATGAAAAAGATTGTATTCTTACTCGCTGGGATTTTGTTGTTTGTTTTTACTGCAAGTTCTTTTGCTTTGACAGTAGGTTATGTGGACATTGAAAAAGTATTTTCGCAGTATAAGGGAACTGCTGATGCGAAAAACAAGCTTCAGAAAGAAGTAGAAAAGGAACAGAAAAATGTTGAGAAAGATAAAGATGATATTTTAAAGGCAAAAGCAGAACTGGACAAGAAAAAATCTATCTTGGACAAGTCAAAGGTAGCAGAAGAGGAAAAAGCTCTTCAAGAAAAAGCAGAAAAGCTTCAGTCAAAAGCCATGGAGATTCAGCAAAAGTTGCTTTCGCAGGAAAAAGAGCTTACAGCTAACATAGTAGAAGAGATAAGGGCTATAGTTCAGAAAATTGCTAAAGAGAAAAGTTATGATTATATTTTTGAGAAAAACACAGTGTTATACGGCGGCGAGGATGTAACTTATCTTGTAATTAAAAAGATGAACGAATAAATTAGAGACGAATAGTAAATGATTAAAACTCTGCAAGAAATAGCAGCTATCATAGGTGGAGAAATAAGGGGAAATGCCGGACTAACTGTGTCTGGCATTTCCGACCTTAAGGCCGCTAAAGAAACTGATATAAGCTTTTTACTTTCTGCAAAGTTTATAAAAAATGCACAAGAGTGTTTAGCAAAAGTTATTATTTCTGATTCACTTGATGTGGTAGAAGGAAAGACCATTATTAAAGTGAAAAATGCTAAAGCTGCTTATGCGAAAGTTATCAATATCTTTTATCCTGCAAGTCCTGCAATTCATTTTATTTCTTCAAAAGCTTCCGTGTCTATTAATGCCAAAATAGGAAAGAATGTTTTTATTGATGATTTTGCAGTTATCAAAGACGGTGCGGTAATTGCTGACGGCGTTTTTATTGGAGCTGGCGTGATTATTAATGAAAATTGCAGCATAGGTTCTTTTACTCAAATTTATCCTCGTGTAGTTTTGTATAAGGGTACTCAAATAGGTTCTTCTTGTATTATTCATTCTGGAACTGTAATTGGGGCTGATGGTTTTGGCTTTGTGGAAGATGAAGGAAAGCTATTAAAAGTACCGCAGATAGGAATTGTAATCATAGGAAACAATGTGGAGATAGGAGCTAATTGTTGCGTGGATAGAGCAGCTTTTGGAACCACGCATATAAGCGATAATGTGAAAGTGGACAATCTTGTACACTTGGCTCACAATGTGGAAGTTGGTGAAGGAACTATTATTGTGGCTCAGTCAGGTATATCAGGTTCTACAATTATTGGGAAAAATGTAATAATAGGTGGACAAGTAGGCATAGTGGATCATATAAACATTGGTGATGGAGCTAAAATTGGTTCGCAGGCAGGAATTGCTTCTGATGTAGAGGCTGGCGCTATGGTAACTGGTACTCCAGCAAGGCCAATTATGAAATTGCGTAAAGCTGAAGCATATATGATGAAGCTTGAAGAACTATTTAAGAGAGTTAAAGCGTTGGAAGCGGACAAGAAATCCTGAAATGAAACAGCTTACTTTAAAAAAAACAGCAGTGATTGTAGGTCCTGGTCTTCATAAAGGGAAAATAAATAAAATTTTTATATCTGCATCAGAAGCGGATACTGGTCTTAAGATAATAAATGCAGGTTGTGAATATGTAATAACTCCAAGCCTTGTTGCTGATACAAAACGGGGAACAACTTTAAAATATAAAAAAAGCGTTTTGCATACAATTGAACATATGGTGTCTGCTTTACGAGGACTTGGTATTGATAATGCTGTGATTACTGTGGAGGGTGATGAACCACCAGCTGCAGATGGTAGCTCTTATCCGTATGTAGTGGCATTACAAAAAGCAGGTTTAAAGCAACTCAAAAAAGATAAAAAGTTTATTGATATAAAAACTCCCATGCTTGTGCAAGATGGTGAGAGATATTTAGCAGTATTACCTTATAGAGGTTTGAAAGTAAGTTATTTTTCTGATTTTTCAGGGTATGGAATTAAACCGGCTGAAGTAACTGAACAAATAACTCCTAAAGCTTATGAGAAAATGGTATCAAAAGCAAGAACCTTTGGTTTTAAGTCTGAAATTGGCTGGTTGATAAAAGCAGGTTTAATAAAAGGTGCCAGTTTAGAAAATGCAATATTGATAGACAAAGGTTTACCAGTAAAAGGAAGCTTAAGATACCCAGATGAATTAACCAGGCATAAAGTTTTAGATATAGTAGGTGATTTTGGAATGCTTGGAGCTAACTTAAACATGCATATTATAGCTTTTAAGACAGGGCATAAACATAATGTGGAAATGGCAAGAAAGATTGAAGATAGTTTTAAGTTCTAAATTATATAAAATAAATTAATCAGGAGGTACGATATGGGGACAGAATTAAATGTCACAGAAATACAGAAGTTAATACCACATAGATTTCCTTTTCTTTTGGTGGACAGAATAATTGACTTAAAGGAAAATGAAATTACAGGCATGAAAAATGTTACCATGAATGAATGGTTTTTTCAGGGACATTTTCCAGGAGCACCAGTTATGCCAGGCGTATTAATTGTGGAAGCCATGGCTCAGACAGGTGGAGTCCTTATGATGAAAAAAATGCAAGGCGAGGCAGCGCCAAAAGTTGTGTATTTTATGACAATAAATAATGTGAAGTTCCGTAAGCCAGTAACTCCAGGAGATACCTTGAAATTTAATATTACTATTACTAAAATGAAAGGCGCCATAGGTACTATGCATGGTGAGGCATTTGTGGGAGAAGAAAAAGTTGCTGAAGCCGACATGATGGCTATGATAGCTGACGCTAAATAACTATAGATAATCATTTACGAGAAGTATATATCGGAGGATTTATGATTCATGCTACTGCAATAATTGCAAAAAGTGCAAAGCTTGGGGCTCAAGTTAAGGTTGGTCCTTACGCTATTATAGATGAAAATGTTGTCATAGGAGATAATTGCTTTATAGGTCCTCATGCCCATATAGAAGCTGCGACTATAGGCAATGGAAACTATATAGGAGATGGCGCTATAATAGGGGCAGCTCCACAGGATTTAAAATATAAGAATGAAAAAACTTTTGTAAAAATAGGAAATAACAATGTTATCAGAGAATATGCTTCAATACACAGGGCCTCACATGAAGGAGAAGCAACGATTTTGGGTGATAATAATTTTTTAATGACACTTTCACATGTAGCGCATGATTGTGTTCTTGGAAATAATATTATTTTGATAAATGGAGTGGCTTTAGCGGGACATGTGACCATACATGATAATGCAGTTTTGTCTGCTTATACACTTGTGCACCAGAATTGTAGAGTAGGCAAGTTCGTAATGGCTGGCGGTGGAACTAAAATAATTAAAGACATTGCACCTTTTTGTATGGTGGATGGAAACAATGCAACAATTAATGGTTTGAATAAGCTTGGACTTAAAAGAAATGGTTTCAAGCCAGAGAGTATCAAAGCCATAGAGGATATGTATGCTATATTTTTTAGAGACAAGACATTACTTTTTGCAGAAGCAATAAATAAAATAGAAAAAACTATTCCGCAGACAGAAGAAGTAAAATATTTTGTTGAGTTTGTAAAAGCGTCTAAAAGAGGAATTGAAAGGTGAAAATAAATAAAATTGCTTTAGTGGCAGGCGCAGGCGAATTGCCTCTGACCTTTCTAAGACAGGCAGTAATAAACAAGTTGGATGTCTTTATTATAGAAGTGGAAGGCGATGAAAATAAAGGTTTAAGAAATTTCAAGTTTGAAAGAATTAAAGTAAAGCTGGCTATGTTGTCAGCTATGATAAAGGAAACTTCGTCCAGAGGTATTAAGCATGTAATTTTTCTTGGATATATCAGACCTATTCAGTTGCTTAAAGATATTATATTTGATGAAATAACCAGAAAGGCATTTATTGCTTTAAAAGATAAAAGACCTAAAGCTCTTATGGAATCAGCTATAAATCAGTTTAAAAAAGCTGGTATTACTACTGTCCCAACAACTTACCTTATGTATAAAGTGTTGGCATCAGAAGGATTTGTAAATAATATAAAACCTCAGAAGAGTGTATTAGAAGCACTTAAGTGCTCTGTTTCAATAGCAAGAAGTATAGCTGCACTTGATGTTGGGCAGACACTTGTAACTGGTGCTGGAATGATTTGGGCAGTTGAAGCTATGGAAGGCACGGACAACTGTATTAAACGCGGTGGTAAAATGGCAAAGAAAGGCTTTATTGTTGTAAAAATGGCAAGACCTAAGCAGGACTTAAGATATGATGTTCCTGCAATAGGACTTAAAACTTTAAAGCTTATTAAAAGTCTTGGTGGTTCTGGCATAGTAGTTGAGGCAGGGAAGACATTTGTTCTTAATAAAGATGAACTTATAAAATATGCAGATAAAAATAAACTTTTTATATATGGATGGAGGAATAAATAGTGATACCGATATCGAAACCTAATTTAGATGAAAAGGAAAAGGAAGCAGTAGCGGCAGTACTGAATTCGGGTATCATAGCAGCTGGTCCAAAAGTGAAAGAGTTTGAAGCAGATTTTTCTAAATATACTAAAGTCAAGCATGCCATAGCAGTATCTAATGGCACATGCTCTTTGCATACCTGTTTGGTAATGAATGGCATAGGTAAAGGGGATCGTGTAATAACTTCACCGTTTACATTTATTGCTTCAGGTAATTCAATAATTCACGCAGGTGCAGAGCCGGTGTTTGTAGATATTAAAGAAGATTCTTTTAACATAGATCCTGATAAAATAGAAGCGGAACTAAAAAAAGATTGGATGAGAAAAATAAAAGCAATTATGGTTGTGCATATATATGGTCAGGTTTGTGAGATGGATCGTATTCTTTCAATCGCAAAAAAATATAATGTAAAAGTAATTGAAGATGCAGCACAAGCAGTAGGGGCAAAATATAAAGGACAACAAGCTGGAACCTTTGCGGATGGCGGTTCTTTTTCTCTTTACGCGACAAAGAATATCACTACTGCAGAAGGTGGCATGGTTACTACGGACAATGACAAGGCAGCGGAAATAGCTCGTTCATTTATCAATCATGGTTCGGAAAAAATATATTATCATACAAGATTAGGTTATAACTATAGAATGACCGATATAGAAGCTGCTATAGGTATAGTTCAATTGAAAAAATTAGATATGTTTAATGAAAAAAGAAGGAAAAACTCTTTTGAATTAATAGCACATTTGCAAAAATTTCCGTGGATAGTGTCACCTATAGAAGGCAAGGATAACTTCCACATTTTTCACCAATTTACTATAAGGGTAAAGAATGGTAAAAGAGATGAGGTAATAAAAATGCTGACAGAAGAAGGAGTGGGAGCTAAAGTTTTCTATCCTATTCCACTTCATAATCAGCCATATTACAAAGAAATACTTAAAAAGGTGCCATCATTACCTGTTTCAGAAAAGGCAGCAATGGAAGTAATTAGTTTGCCAGTTCATCCAGGTCTTACTGAGACAGAAAAAACTACAATTAAAACAGCTTTTGAAAAAATAAATGGGAGAATATAAGTGAAACTCAAAGAGCTGCATATATTTGGATTTAAATCTTTTGCTGATAAAACAAGCTTACAATTTGGACAGGATATAACTATAGTTGTAGGCCCAAATGGTTCAGGTAAATCAAATATATTTGACGCTATTCGTTGGGTTTTGGGAGAACAGAGTGCAAAATCACTGCGTGGCGGAAAAATGGAAGATGTTATATTTATAGGTTCGGATTCCAGAAAGACTCTTGGTATGGCAGAAGTTTCAATAGTTATGGACAACACAGATAAATCAATTAACTTAAATTATAATGAAGTTAAAGTCACAAGGCGTTTATATCGTTCGGGCGAGAGTGAATATTATATAAATGACCAGCAAGTTCGGTTAAAAGACATTGTAGAAACATTTATGGATACAGGCGTAGGATTGGATTCTTATTCGATTATATCTCAGGGTGAAGTAGATAAAATAATCAATGCAAAGCCAAGTGAACGAAGAGAAATATTTGAGGAAGCTGCTGGAATTACAAAATACATAAAGAAACGCGACGAAGGTACGCGTAAGCTTGAGGCAACTGAACAAAACATGCTTCGCATTAATGACATACTTGTTGAAGTGAGAAGACAGACCTCGGTTTTGGAAAGACAGGCGAAGAAAGCGGAGCAATATAAAGTTCTAAAGCAAGAATGTAGTGATATGGAAATAAAAATGCTTAAAAAAGAAATTAAAGAGCGTACCTTAAAAAATAGAGATTATCACATTAAAAAAGCTGATATTGACGGAAGAATGGAAGCAGAAGAAGCGGGACTTGCGAAGTTTGAATTAGAATTTGAAGGCATGAGATATAAAAATCTCGAAATGGAAAGAGATCTTGCTGAGAAAAGAGAAAAATGGGTAATAAAACAGGAAGAAATAAAGAGACTTGAAGACTCGCTTAAGTATCTTGCTGAAAAACACACTGAATTATTATCTCGTATTGAAATTTCGAAAAATGAAAATATAGAAAATGTTGGAAAAATACAAGGTGTTAAATTAGAAATAGAAGACATAAATAGCGAACTCGTAGTAAAAGAAGGTATCATTAAAGATCGTGAAGCACAGCTTGAAAATTTAAATAAAAGATATGAAGCGTCTATTTCTGAGTTTGAATTGGCTAAAAAAGATAGGGACACTAAGGCGACGGATGTAGATATACATAATGAAGAATTTAATGGTTTAAAAGGTAGAATAGTTGCGCTTGAGCTTAATATGAAAAATATTGAGGATCAGTTGGTTAAGCTTGAGGCACAGAAAAAAGAAGCAAATGATAGACTTCACAGAACTGAAGTGGAAATGCAATCTATTATAGAAAATAAAATACTTAAAGAAGATGAGATAAAGTCAATAAAGGATAAAGAAGAGTCCTTGTTGATGGAAAAAATTCGTAGAAAGGCTTCACTTGTAATCGTAGAAGAAACATTAAAAGAGCTTGGATTAGTAATTTCCAGACTTGAGTCCAGGCAAAATCTGTTAAAACAAATGCAGGAAAAAATGGAAGGGTATGGAGATATAGTAAGAAAGGTTTTAACTGAATATAAGTTTCAGCTCGAAGATGAGTCTAAAGGCGACCTCGTAGATGTAGTTGCCAACTTAATAGATGTTGATAAACCTTATGAAAAAGTAGTTGAAAAAACTCTTGCGAGCTTGCTTCAAACTGTGCTTATAAGAAATGAAAAACTTATTGATGAGATATTTACTTTATATGAGATGGAAAAAGGTGAAATTTCATTTATTAACTCTAATAATATGCATGTCAGTACTAATGCTGTGCTGGCAAGTTGGAAAGAGTCTGTTGTTCATGAGAATATAATTGCTTATCTTCCAGAAAAAACAGAAATGGAAGCAGGGAATGAATCAATAAAGCTATTGTTTGCAAATATATTTGTGGTTGAAAATATGGAAAAAGCAAAAGAAGTTCTTGATAAAGTTAAAAAAAATGAGCAGTTTTTCTTATTAACATTAAATGGCGAGTTATTATCTAATTATAATATATATACAAAAGTAGAAGGATCAGCCGGAGATGGCTTCCTATCAAGGGATAGGGAAATTGACGAAATAAATTCGGAAATTCAGACAGCCAAAGGAAAATACTCTTCTATAGAAGAAGAACGAAAAGTACAATCAGATAATATTGCACAAATGGAACGCGAGATTGAAAATTTGTCAGTTTCTTACCATACTCAATATGTGGAAGTTATCAAAGATGATGAGAGAATGAAACAAAAGAACGAAGACCTTGAGAGGCATGCGACGACTATTAAGCATATTGATCAAGAAAACGCTCAGTTCGCTGTGGATATGAATATATTTATAACTGGTAGAGAGGCCCTGCTTATAGAGGGCAAACGCATAACTGATATAATAGATAATTGTAAAAAACTTGTTGATGATGCCAGACTATTAATTACCAGAAAAGAAGAAGGCCTAAACAACGAGAAATCAATAATTGATGATAAAAAGCTTGAAATAGTAACCCTAAAAAATGATTATGAGTTTGGTATCAATAACAGGACTCTGCTTTGGACTCGTTTAAAAGAAGTTGAGGCTGGTTATGCCAATACAGTATTGGAAATTGAGGGCTTGAATCTTAAAGTACTGCAGGCAGAAGATGAAAGTCGTCAAAATGCAGTAAATATTGAAGTCATAAAGAGCTCAATGAAAGCAAGTGAAGATGGGTTAGAACAGTCAAAGAAAACCCATGAGGAATTTAAAGTTGTCATGCTGCAAACAGAAGACAAAATAAAACATATGAGCAAGACGAGAGATCATCTTAAAGACGAGCAATATGATATCAAAATATTGATAAATGATATGGTAGTACAGATAGCTAATTTTTTTGAAAAACTAAATATTGAGTTTAAAATTACCCCAGATGAAAATGAAGTTTTGAGTTTTGAAATAGCGGAAGAAGAATATAAAGAACTAAATCTTAAGGTAACAGAGTTTAGGGAAAAGATAGACAAGTTGGGAGTAATTAATCTCGTGGCAATAGAAGAATATAATGAGTTAAAAAGTAGACACGAACATCTTCAGGCGCAGTATGATGATTTGACATTGGCAAGAGGAAATCTCAATAAAATTATTAAAAAAGCAAATGAAGAATCCAAAGAATTGTTCGTTATAGCATTTGAAGCTATTAGGATTAAATTCGCCGATGTGTTTAAGAAAATGTTTAATGGAGGAGAGGCGGACCTGTTCTTATCAGAGGGTGCCGATGTTCTCGAATCTGGAATAGATATTATAGCAAGGCCTCCAGGGAAAAAATCTCAAACAATATCACTTTTATCGGGCGGAGAGAAGGCCATAACTGCGGTTTCTCTTTTGTTCGCGTTATTTCTTACAAAAGCCAGTCCTTTTTGTGTTATGGATGAGATAGATGCACCTTTGGATGATGTCAATGTAACCAGATTTACCAATTTGTTAAAATCATTTAAAGCCACGCAGTTTATTATTATCTCGCATAATAAGCTCACTATGGAAGTAGGAGATGTGCTTTATGGTGTTACTATGGAAAAAGCTGGAGTCTCACAAATCATCTCTGTAAAAATGGATCAAGATAAAGACAGAATAAAACAGATACTTTCAAAAGATGGAAAGTCTGCAGCACTTAAAGAATCCGAAAAAAGAGCTGAGGAAGCAAAAGAAATAGCTGAGGCAGACAAAGTAGTAGATGGAGTAACTAAGCCAGACGGAAAAGAGGACGCGGGAGATGGAGAAAAATAGTTTTCTAAAGCCGCGCTCATTTTTAGACAGGTTAAAATCAATATTCTCCAGTGGTCCTGCAAAAGAACACATAGAAGATCTCGAAGAAGCCCTCATAGAAGCTGATATAGATATGAACATAGTTAATGAATTGACTGAGGCGCTAAAAAAAGAAAAAATATCATCATATGAAGCCGCAAAAAACTTTTTAAAAGACCAGTTTGTAATAAAACTTAAGGAAGACAATTCCAAACTTTTAAGACATAGGAAAATAATCATTTTGACAGGTATTAACGGAGCTGGAAAAACAACCACTGCATCAAAGCTTGCGCATTTTTATCAAGCTCGTGGCAAAAAAGTTATGTTTGTAGCTGCTGACACCTTTCGCGCAGCCGCTATAGAACAGCTTGATATATGGGCAAAAAAAACCGGAACTGATATTGTTAAGGGTTTGGATGGAGGAGATCCAGCAGCTATTGTATTTGATGGGATAAAAAAGGCCAAAAAAGAAGGTCATGACATAGTAATTATAGATACGGCTGGTAGACTTCATACTAAAGTAAATCTCATGCAGGAATTACTGAAAATAAAAAAAGTCGTTTTAAAAGAGTTTAGTGAAGACGACATAGATACTCTTATAATAATAGATACAAACACTGGCAAAAACTCTTTTGAACAAGCAAAGGAATTTAATGAAACTTTAAAGCTCACTGGAGTAATATTAACTAAGTTTGATTCTTCTGCCAAAGGTGGAAGCATTATTAGGATAAAGCATGAACTTAAATTACCAATTAAATACATGACCTTTGGCGAGAATGTAGAGGCGATAGCTGAGTTTAATGCAGATGAGTTTGTTGAAGGATTGTTTCAGTAGTATATATATTATTTATTTTTGACAAGGAGCTTTATGCGTTGGATTATTAATGAGAAAAGTGTAATATCTGATAATTTAAAAAAAGAATTAAAGGAAAAGCTAAACCTTCCTGAATATATAATTAAGTCTTTTGTAAATAGGGATATTGATACTTTAGAAAAGGCAAAACAAGTATTTGATATTGATAAGGCAGAGCTAAACGACCCATTTTTATTTGAAGATATGGAAAAAGCCGTAGTACGAATTGTTAAGGCAATTAATACAAATCAAAAGATAGTTATATATGGCGATTATGATGTAGATGGCGTGACTTCAATTACAGAACTAATTAACTTTATCAAAAATTTTGCTAAGTATGACAATGTTGATTTCTATATTCCTCACAGACAAGATGAAGGTTATGGTTTAAATATTGAGGCACTTAAAGGCCTGATTAAAGATGGAGCTAATCTAATTATATCTGTAGATTGTGGAATTTCTGCTGAAAAAGAAGTGGCTTATTGTGCAGAACAAAATATAGATATTATAATTACTGATCATCATATACCAGAAGAAGAAAATATCCCAACAAAAGCTTTTGCCATTATAAATCCGAAATATTCAAAAACTTATCCAGAAAAAGAATTGTCAGGTGCCGGAGTTGCATATAAGCTTATATGCGCTTTGGCTGACAGACTTAAAATAAATATTCAAAATGAATTGATTGACTTTGCTGCGATGGGCACAATCGCTGATATAGTACCTCTAACATATGAAAATAGAATAATTGCACGGCGTGGTTTCAGGCAGATTGCTAAAACCTCAAATATTGGTTTAAAAGCTCTAAAAGATGTGGCCGGCATGAAACCTGACACAGTAATTACTACATATCATGTGGGTTTTATTCTTGGACCGAGGATTAATGCGGCTGGTAGGCTTGATCATGCGAAAAAAGCGGTTGAATTATTCATTTCAAATGACAGAGCAAAAGTAACAAGTATTGCTGAAGAATTAAATAACACAAATGAAGAGCGTAAAAGTATTATGAATAAAACATATGAAAAAGCTTTAGCTATGCTAAAAGATCAATTCAATGAAGATAATGACTTTGTGTTAGTATTATATAATCCTGAATGGAACGCAGGTATCGCTGGTTTGGTGGCATCAAAAGTTCTTAGAGAATACAATAGACCTGTTTTTATCTTGACAAAAAGTGATGATGGATTAATTCATGGCAGTGCCAGAAGTGTGTCTTCGGTAGATATTTTTGATGCGATTAAGGCAGTTAGTGGCTGTCTTGAAAGATATGGCGGTCACAAGTTGGCGGCTGGCATTACTTTAAAGGAAGAGCAGCTTGGCACTTTTATTAAATCAATTAATGATTATCTAAAAACTAATATGAAAAAAGAAGATTTTGAGCCGTCATTACATATCGATGCAGAAGTAAACGAGGCGATTAATATTAAAGACATTAAGATATATGATTTGCTTCAGCCTTGGGGATCTGGAAATAGGAAGCCCGTGTTTACATTAGAAGGTGTTGAAGTAAGGGAAGTAAAGCTAATGAAAAGTAATACCATGAAGTTTTATGCAAAGCACAAAGAAAGATTTTATAACTTTTTAATGTTTGGTCACAGTGATGAAGATACAGCAATCGTTAAGTTAGGTGCTATTATCGATGTGGCTTTTACTCCAACGATTAATACATGGAAAGATACTGAGTCACTGGTACTTGAAGTGGCTGATTATAAAATAAATGGAGGTGTGGTATGAAAAAAGTATTAATAATGATTTTGGCTGTGCTTGTGTTACTTGTGGGAAGTTTGCTGGCGGCATCAAATAAAGGGAAGGAAACAAAAGAGGTAATAGAACAAAAGCCACCAACAGTTGTTGTGGCGAATGGATTTTTTGCTGGTTCACTTGTAAATGATGGTAATGGACGAAGCGTACTTGTTGTAAACACGCAGACAGGTGATTTTGAAGTTTTTGATATCGACAGACAAGCTATGGATAGAAAGGAAATGAATAATGAAGTGTATTATAGTTCTATAAAATACAATCATCAAGACGGTACAAGACAGCTGTTGAAATACAGAGTAGTGAATGATTCAAAAGCAGGGGTTAATCAAGAATAAAAATATTTTATCGTGATGTTGTAATCCCGATTTTTGGACACATTTTGGTAAGAGGACACTTTGAACAAAAAGGTGAGACAGATAGACATGTGTTCTGACCAAATAAGACAAGATATAGATTGATTTTTAACCAGTATTTTTTAGGGAGTATTTCTCTTAAAGCTATTTCTGTGTGATCGGCATCTTTTGTTTTTACATAACCCCATCTATTTGAGATTTTGTGGACATGGGTATCAATGCAAATTCCTAATTTTTTAAATGCCACAGTTACAACAAGGTTTGCTGTTTTTCTTCCCACCCCAGGTATTGTCAGCAATTCTTCTATGCTGTCCGGCACTATACCTTTGTACTTGTTTAAAATAATCTTTGTTATGCTTAAAACATTTTTTGCCTTAACATGATAAAAACCGGTTTTATATACAATTTTTTCCATTTCTTTTAAAGATATTTTTATGACTTGCTCAGGTGTCGGTGCTATCCTATACAGGTTCTCTGAAACTATTGCTGTAACTTCATCCTTGGCGCGTAGTGATAATATGCAAGGTATAAGCACCCAATAGGGATCTTTTATTGTATCGTTAAATCTTTCGAGGACAGGAACTTGATAATTACTAACACTTTGCTTTACTATTTTTATTGCTGCATCAATATTTCTGCCATTAATCATTATGTGCTTCTTGGGCAGGGGACATTGGAATCTTTTTCATTTTTAATAATGCTTTTTCTTTCCATTTTCCTGTTTTATAATACCAAAAACTTATTATCATTCCTATATAAACACTGATAACCATTCCAGTCCATATACCGGCTTCTTTAAGATTGGTAGTGTGAAGCAAGGTCCAGGCAATACCAGCTCTAAAGATTATTAGGGATATGAAAGCAAATACTGTTAGTGGTATGGTGTCGCCAGAACCACGAATAACACCCTGAATTGCGAACATTATGGCAAAGGCGAAGTATGTAAGAGAGTCAATTCTAAAATATGTTTTAACAGCTTCTCCAACGGGTACATGGTCAGTAAATAAAGCTGCTATTTGAGTTGGAAATAGATTAACGGGAATGTAAAAAATCAGTGCAAACCCGAGAGATATCATCATGGCGTTCAACATTATTTTTGGTATCTTATCAATCTTTTCAGCGCCTATGTGTTGGGCGACCATTGCGGAAACTGAAGACCCAAGCGACATAGCAGGTAGAAAAGAAAATTGGTCCACTCGCATACCTATACCGTAAGCAGCAATAATGTTCGGTCCAAATTTATTGACAAAAGATACTATAATAACAGCACTCAAAGCATTAATTACTAACTGAAGGGAAACGGGAACACCGATTTGAAACATTTTTTTTATTATTGTAAAATCAAATTGATATTTCCATTTGAAAACATTTAATAGCACATTTTTTTTTGCAAGATATAGAAAAGCAAAAACTGTTGTTATAAGTTGTGAAATAACAGTGGCAAGTGCCGAACCAGCAATGCCCAATCTTGGAAAAATGCCAGCGCCTGTAATTAAAATAGGTGCTAGAATGATGTTTAATATGATTGATACAATTAATAATAAAAAAGGTGTTTTGGAATCTCCAAGCCCACGCAATACTCCCGAAAACCAATTAAAAGAAAACATAAATATCATTCCTGATAAAATTACTACTATGAACTTTTGAGCATCTGCCCTAATTATCTCTGGGGTATTAATAAGTTTTAGTATAGATCCAGAAAAACCAATGCTCAATATAGTAATGACGATACACATAAGGGCAACAGTCATATATGAGTTGACTAATATTTTTTCCAAAAACTTCATGTCGCCCATACCATAGGCCTGACCTACCATTATAACTGTTGCGATAGCAATACCAATGACAAGAGAGACTATCAAAAACATAATAGGTCCGCTTGAAGATATTGCAGCAAGCGCATTTGGACCTATAAGTCTTCCAACCCAAAGGGCATCAATAATACTATATGAGGCCTGTAGCATATCACCCAAAATAATGGGTGCTGAATATGTAATTAAGGTCTTAAAAATATTTCCTTCTGTCAGGTTCTTCAAACTTTTTGCCTCCATAATGATTTTTGATATTGTAATACTATAGTGCCTTAATAACAAGCCTAAATGTAGTTTCTTGAATTTTCATTATTTTTAATTTGGTGACTTGTATAAAGGTTTTTCCCAAGTAGGCATATTTGTAAAGTTTTTTAAGATGGCAATGCTGTAATAATTTAGAATTGTATCATTATCAATTTGTTCCACCATGTGAAAGTATTTTGGGTATTCTTGCCAATAATATGGAGTTTTACAATGTGAAATTGTATGATATTACTATGACGATTAGGGTTGACATGGTGGGAGAGCTTTTGTATAATTTAAACCTATTTTATTAAAGAGCAGAGGTTATTTGAAAATGTTTAAAATTAATTTAGGGTCATTTGAGGACATGGAAGAGTTCTCTTATGAACTCAAAAAGAGTGATGTTACATTTGAAGGGCTGGTATTTGAAGACGGGATGTCTATCAACTTAACCCTGACAAAAGATGATGATAATTCGGTTGTTGTGGAAGGTCATATCAGCGGAACTATTACCATGAACTGTGGAAGATGTCTTGAGACATTTAGTAAGGTTGTTGACACACAGTTCGTCACTATTTTTAAGGAAAAAGATTCAATGACACCAGATGATGAAGAAAATGATGTTTTATCCTATGACAGGTATAGTATTGATTTATATGAATGTTTGAAAGAGACATTGCTTCTGGAACTCCCCTTAAAGCCGCTGTGTAAAGAGACATGCTTAGGAATGTGTCCAGTCTGTGGTAAGAATCAAAACATTGAAAAGTGTAGTTGTGATAAAACCATTAAAAAAGAAGAAACATTCAAGCCTTTTTCAGGTCTTGACTTATAAATTAGGGAGGTAATACAGTGGCAAATGTAACAAGAAAACCGTCAAAAGCAAAATCGAGAAGTAGAAGGGCAGCAAACCAGAGAATTAAACAGAGCTTAAACTTGATAGAGTGTCCAAATTGTCACATGAAAAAATTGCCACACAAAGTTTGTGGTAATTGCGGACATTATGCTGGTAAAGATGTTCTTAATCTTTCTAAGGACTAAGGTAAGGACTTTGATTTTTGTTAATAGGAGGTCTTTATGAGAATCGTTATTGACGCTATGGGCGGAGATAATGCCCCAGGTGTGGAAATTGACGGAGCCATAGAGGCTGTAAAAGAATTTAAAGACATAACAGTTGTTCTTGTCGGTAAAAAAGATGTTATTGATGGCATACTAAAGAACAAAGCCAGCGAAGAACTTCGCAAGCGCATAGAAGTAGTAAACGCTGACGAAGTTGTATCTATGTCTGATCATCCTGCAGAAGCTTTTAAACAAAAAAAGAACTCTTCTTTATATGTGTCTGCTATGTTAGTAAAAGAAGGTAAGGCGGATGCACTTGTTTCCGCTGGTAATACTGGCGCTGTAGTTGTGCACGCACTTCTTATAATAGGAAGAATCCCAGGAATTGCCAGACCAGCCATATTAATCCCTATGCCAAACTCAAAAGGTTTCGGAGCCATGCTTGATGCAGGTGGCAATGTTGATTGTAAACCACTTCATTTGGTACAATTTGCCGTTATGGGTGTTTTGTATGCAAAGCATATTTTAAAAATAGAGAATCCTTCTGTAGGTATGGTTTCAGTTGGAGAAGAAGAAGAAAAAGGAAATGAACTTACAATAGGAGCTAATGAACTTTTTAAACTTTCAGGTCTAAATTATAAAGGACATGTAGAAGGTAAGGATTTAGTAAAAGCAGTAACTGATGTTGTGGTGTGTGATGGATTTGTAGGAAATGTAATATTGAAATTTGGAGAAGGTCTTTCAGAGTATCTATTTAACGGTATTAGAAATGGAATTAATAATGGTGGGTTCCTTGCTAAAATAGGAGGCCTGTTATTAAAACCAGTGTTTAGAGAAATGAAGAAAAAGTTCAGTTATGATGAGTACGGTGGAGCGCCATTAGTAGGTATTAAAAAACCAGTTATCATAACTCATGGTAGAGCGAATGTGAAAGCGATAAAAAATGCAGTTCGCGTGGCAGCAGAGTTTATTAAGGATCATATTAATGAAGAGATTGAAGAGAATATAAAAAAGCTCGGAGGTAACATTGAAAATTAAAGCCGGTATATTGGGCTGCGGATATTATTTGCCAGAAAAAATAATGACTAATGCAGACATAGAAAAAATTGTTGACACTTCAGATGAGTGGATAAGAACAAGAACAGGTATAGAGGAAAGAAGAATCGCTGCTGAAGGTGAATGTACTTCTGATATGGCTGTGAAAGCAGCAGAGAGAGCAATTATAAGTGCTGGAATTAAAAAAGAAGAAATAGAACTTGTGGTGTTGGCAACTATTTGTCCTGATTTTGCTTGGCCTGCTACTGCATGCATGGCAGCAAGTAAGTTGGGATTAAAAGATATTCCTGCTTTTGATGTGTCTGCAGCTTGCTCTGGATTTATATATGCCTTGACAGTTGCACGCAGCATGGTTGAGTCAGGTCTTTACAAAAAAGTTTTATTGATTGCAGCAGAAAAGTTTTCTACATATCTTGATTGGACAGATAGAAACACATGTGTACTTATGGGAGATGGTGCTGGAGCTATGATTATAGGTGCCAGCGAAACGAGTGAGATAATGTCAACCTACATAAGCGCTGACGGATCCAATCCTGAATATTTATATCAGCCAGGTGGCGGTTCAGTTCATCCACTCTCGCAAGAAGTTCTTGATAAAAAACTTAATTTTATGCATATGAATGGTAAAGAAATATATGTTAATGCTGTTGAAAAAATGCCGCTTGCGCTTGATAAGGCCATGCAGATAGCAGGCGTTACACCGGAACAGGTGGACTTCACAATATTTCATCAGGCAAATATAAGAATAATTCAGTATATAGCAAAGAAATTCAATATTCCTGAAGAAAAAAATATAGTAAATATTCAGCGCTTTGGTAATACCTCTGCTGCAACTATCCCTATTGCATTTGCGGAAGCATACGAAGCAGGTAAAATAAAAAAAGGTCACATTGTGGCTTTCTCAGCATTTGGTGGCGGTTTAACTTGGGGCGGAGCGGTAGTAAAGGTATAGGGCAGATGAAGGCAGTTTGGAGTTTTAAGTTTTAAGTAACAACTTAAAACTTGAAGTTTGTAACTTTAAACTTTAAATTTAAAACTTGAAACTTTTGGAGGAAGAAATGTCTTTAGCGTTAGTATTTCCAGGTCAGGGCGCACAGTATGTAGGAATGGGCTTTGATTTCTGTGAAGGAAATGAAAGAGCAAATGCTATTTTTGCTATGGCAGAAGCAGCTCTTAGAAGTAAGCTTCCTTTAAAATTAAAAGATGTTATGTTTTTAGGACCAGAAGAAGAATTAAAAAAAACTGATTATACGCAGCCAGCTATTTTTACTATGAGTTGTGCTATATATGAAATGTTAAAAGATAGATTTGCAGGAAGAGTGGCTTTTACGGCTGGTCATAGTCTTGGCGAATACAGTGCCTTATATGCTGCGGGAGCATTTTCTTTTGAGAATGGTATTAAGCTTGTTAGTCGCAGAGGCGCTCTTATGCAGGAAGCTTCACTTAATAATAAAGGTTCTATGGCTGCTGTGCTTGGCTTAGATGATACAAAAATAAAAGAGCTCTGTGCTAAAGCTGCAGTGGTTGGATATATTGCTCCAGCAAATTTTAATTCATTAGGACAGGTTGTGGTTTCAGGAGACGCTTCGGCAATAGATGCAGGAGAAGCAATTGCTAAAGAACTTGGCGCGAAAAGATATATAAAGCTTTCCGTAGCCGGTGCTTTTCATTCAAGACATATGCTCTCAGCTGCAGAGGGTTTAAAGGCAGACATAGATACATTTGGAATAATGGATGCAAAGATACCAGTGGTTTCAAATTTCCTTGCAACAGAAGTAAAAACAGCAACTGATATTAAAAATGCTTTAATAAATCAGATTACTGGTTCGGTGCGTTGGGTTGAAAGTATTGAATATATGAAGTCAAAAGGTGTTGATACTTTTGTGGAAATTGGACCAGGTTCGGTTTTATCAGGACTTATAAAAAAGGTTGATAAAAATTTTAAAGTATTTAACATTGATAAAGTTTCAGATATTGAAAAACTGGCAATTTAGTTTAAATTAAAAATAAGCATTAGGAGGTTTTAAATGGCATTATTGACTAATAGAGTGGCAGTAGTTACAGGTGGAGCACAGGGAATTGGTGAGGCTATATCTATGACGCTGGCAAAAGAAGGTTCAAGTATCGCAGTTATTGATGTTAACCTTGAAAAAGCACAGGCAACAGTTGAAAATATAAAGAAACTTGGAGTCGATGCTGAGGCCTATAAAGCGGATGTCTCAAATACCGCAGAAGTAGAAGCCGTGGTGGACAAAATAGTTGACAGGTTCAAGAAAATTGATATACTTGTCAACAACGCGGGCGTAACCAGAGATAACCTGTTAGTTAGAATGACAGAGCAGGAATGGGATTTGGTTATTGCTATTAATTTAAAGGGAACTTTTAACTTTACGCAAAAAGTAGGTAAAGTAATGATGAAACAGAGGATAGGTTCTATCATAAACATATCTTCTGTAATAGGACTTATGGGCAATGCTGGGCAGACCAATTATGCAGCTACGAAAGCTGGTGTAATTGGTATAACTAAGAGCGTAGCCAAAGAGCTTGCGCGTAGAAATGTACGCGTTAATGCTATTTGTCCAGGTTATATACAGTCAGCAATGACTGATAAATTAACGGAAGAAGTTAAGGCAAAAATGCTTGCGTTTATCCCGACTGGAACCATGGGAACACCGCAGGATGTGGCAAATATAGCATTGTTCTTGGCATCTGATATGTCAAACTATGTAACTGGCGAAACTATCAGAGTCGACGGCGGCATGGCTATGTAGGACGAGTGGTATCGCAAGATCGTAGCTAAGACAAGCGCAAAGCGCGCTTTTTTGGCTATTGAGATTTCTGAGACTTATGAGATTAATGAGATTGTCTTTAGTTCTAAACAAACAGCGTCTTACGCTGAGAAATAAAAAATGAAACAAAAAAAAGCAAGACCAAAAACCAGGAGGTTTTTAACATGGCAGACAAGACAGTAGAAGAAAGAGTAAAAGATGTAGTAGTAGCACAATTGGGAGTAGATCCTTCAGAAGTAAAACCAGAAGCTTCAT
The DNA here is from genome assembly GCA_037138355.1 of bacterium. GTDB lineage: Bacteria > Oederibacteriota > PGYV01 > PGYV01 > Palsa-1178 > PALSA-1178. The sequence continues at coordinate 6,383 of JBAXIL010000004.1, read as the reverse complement.
TCATAGATGATCTTGGTGCGGATTCATTAGACACAGTTGAGCTCGTAATGGCTCTTGAAGAAGAATTCGGCCTTGAGATTGCTGATGAAGATGCAGAAAAGATTAAAACTGTTGGAGACACTATAGAATTTTGTAAGTCGAAAATCAAATAGCGCTTTGACAAAATTACAAATCAGAGGTTTAGCATGAAGCCAAGAATAGTAATTACAGGTATGGGTGCTATTACTCCAGTGGGAAATAATGTAAAAGACACTTGGGAGGCATTGCTCGAAGGTAAAAATGGCATAGGGCCAATTACCTATTTTGATACAACAGAGTTTACAACACGCATAGCTGGAGAAATTAGAAATTTTGATCCAACTGAAGTAATGGATAAAAAAGAAATTAGACGCACTCCACTTTACATTCAGTTTGGTTTGAAAGCGGCAAAAGAAGCTATCGAACAGTCTGGCATATTAGATTTTGCTGGACTTAATAAAGATAGAGTGTCGGTGCTGGTAGGTTCAGGTATCGGCGGTATTTCTGTAACAGAGGAACAGTTGAGAGTATTGCAGGCCAAAGGCCCAAGCAAAATTTCTCCTTTCCTTATTGCTATGCTTATACCAAATATGGCTTCTGCTTTTGTTTCAATGAAGTATAAATTCAGAGGACCAAATATGTGTATAGTAACTGCTTGTGCAACAGGTACCCACTCTATAGGAGAAGGCGCAAAAATGATTCAACGCGGAGATGCAGATGTTTGCATTTGCGGTGGAACAGAAGGCGCGATTACTCCTTTAGGACTTGCTGGTTTTCAGGCAGCGAGAAGTTTGTCCACGAGAAATGACGATCCATCGCATGCGTCAAGACCTTTTGACAAGGACAGAGATGGATTTGTTATGGCAGATGGAGCTGGTGTAATGGTTTTGGAATCACTTGAATATGCTCAAGCAAGAGGTGCGAAAATCATCGCCGAGTACGCTGGATATGGCGCGTCCGACGACGCTTTCCACATGGTAGCACCTTCAGAAGATGGAGGAGGAGCAATCCTTTCTATGAAAAATGCGATTGCCGATGCAGGCTTGGGTTTAAATGATATTAATTACATTAATGCTCATGGAACTTCAACTGAGCTTAATGACAAAACAGAATCGCTTGCTGTAAGAACTTTATTTGGACAACAAGCGTATAAGATTCCAATTTCTTCAACCAAATCTATGACAGGTCACATGTTAGGCGGCACAGGGGCAGTGGAAGCTATAGTCTGCGCTATGTCGTGTATTAATAATGTAGTGCATCAAACTAGGAACTTCAAAGAGGGCGGCGAAGGCTGTGATCTTGATTATGTTCCTAATTCAAAAAGAGCAGTTGAGGTAAACTACGCATTATCAAACTCTTTCGGATTCGGCGGGCACAACGGCTCGATAATAATAAAGAAGTTCAGGTAGTCAAAGAGGGTTTTATACTCTCTTACCTTAAGAAAAAAAGGATACTGAACTCAAAAGAGATAAAGCATGCTTTCACGCACAAATCGGTCAGTCATGACCATTATGAGCGTTTAGAATTTTTAGGTGATTCTATTCTGGGTGCAGTGGTCAGTGAGTTTCTATACCGTGAGGTTAAGGGAACTAATGTCGGCGACATAGCCAAGCTAAAGGGTTACTTAGTAAGCAAAGAAGTTTTATTTAAGATAGGATCTTTGAACGGAATTGCAGCACGCATGCATTTGGGTTCGGCTCTGAAACTAAAGGATGTTGAGAACAACAAAAAGATAATATCCGATGTGGTGGAATCGATAATTGGTGCGGTGTATTTGTTGAAAGGATTTGCTGAAGCAAGGAAATTTGTTCTTGATATATTCAAGCTGGATTTTGAAGATGTGAAGTCCCGAAAAGATTTTGGTGACTACAAATCCGAACTACAGATAAGAGTACTTGGTGAGACAGGATTATTACCAGAGTATAGAGTTGTAAGAACTGAAGGAAAAGAACACAATAAAATGTTTTATGTGAATGTGATTTTACAAGCGAGCTTAGCCGGTTCAGGTCATGGAAAAACTATTAAAGAGGCAGAACAAATGGCGGCCCAGCAAGCAATTGAGAAAATACTCAAGGAGGAAAAGAAATGAATTATTTTTTATCAGACGAAGAACAAATGATAGTAGATACTTGCCGCGAATTGGCACAGAAAAAGATTAAACCAGTAAGGGAACATTATGACGCGGAAGGTATATTTCCGTGGGATATCGTAAAAGAAATGGGAGATTTAGGACTTTGCGGATTGTATATTCCTGAAGCTTACGGCGGAATGGCAACTGGCAACACTGGTATAATGGGACTTGTTTTATCAGTGGAAGAACTTTCGAAAGTTTGCGGAGGCATTTCGCTTGCTATGGCAGCAACTGCACTCGGTACATTTCCAATACTGATTGGAGCAACAGAAGAACAAAAGAAAAAATATTTACCTGACATAGCATCTGGAAAAAAACTTGCAGCTTTTGGTTTGACAGAAGCTGATGCTGGTTCTGATGCAGGTTCTATGAGAACGACTGCTGTAAAAAAAGGAAATAAATATGTATTAAATGGCACAAAACAGTGGATTACAAACGGCGGAGAAGCCGAGACCTACACTGTGTTTGCTATGACTAATAAAGCAAAAGGTACCAGAGGTTGTTCATGCTTTATCGTAGAAAAAGGAACCCCTGGATTTACTTTTGGTAAAAAAGAAAATAAAATGGGTATCAGAGCATCATCAACCACTGAGCTTATTTTCCAGGATTGCGAAGTTCCAGAAGAAAATCTGCTCGGCGGAAAAGAAGGAATGGGTTTTATACACGCTGTTGGAACACTTAATCATTCGCGTCCAGGAGTTGCTGCACAGGCATTAGGTATTGCAGCAGGCGCACTTGATGAGGCCTTAGCTTATTCAAGACAGAGAGAACAGTTCGGAGTCAAAATATCATCCTTTCAGGCAGTTCAGCATATACTTGCAAATATGGCAGTAGAAGTAGAAGCTGCAAGAGCTTTGATTTATGCGGTAGCAAGAAATGTTGATGCAGGAGCGGTAGATTTTGCTAAAGAATCAGCAATGGCAAAATACTATGCTTCAGAAGTTGCTATGAGAGTAACTACTAATGCTGTTCAGATTTTTGGTGGCTACGGCTATATGAAAGAATATCCAGTAGAAAAAATGATGAGAGACGCAAAAATAACACAGATATATGAAGGCACAAGTCAAATACAGCTAAATGAAATTGCTGCAAAAATGATAAAAGAAGCTGCAGCAAAAAAGAAATAAATATAGACAGTTTTAAGTTTAGAGTTTCAAGTTTCAAATACTAACACTTGAAACTCTAAATTTTTTTTTAGAATTTTTTTTTGATTTTGGCTTTTATCTTTAAACTTTAAACTTAATATCTAATTTTAGGAGGAAGACATGAAAATCGTAGTATTTATTAAGCAAGTACCGGATACAACTAATATCAAAGTTGATCCAGAAACAGGAACGCTCAAAAGGGAAACAGCTGGCACAGTAATGAATCCTTTTGATATGTATGCCATAGAAGAGGGTTTGAGAATTAAAGAAAAATTTGCTGGCTCAACAGTTACAGTAGTTACTATGGGGCCACCAATGGCAAAAGAAATGCTTAGAATCGCTATAGGAATGGGTGCTGATGAAGCAGTATTGCTCAGCGACAGACTTTTGGCTGGTTCAGATACTTGGGCAACTTCTTATGCATTAGCAAAAGCTGCAGAAAAACTTGGATTTGACATAATGCTTTTTGGAAAACAAGCTATAGATGGAGACACTGCTCAGGTAGGACCTTCAGCGGCTCAGTATTTAAATATACCTTCTTTAACTTGGGTTAAAAAAATCAAAGAAATTTCTGATACAGAATTAACTGTTGAACGCATGATGGATGATGGAGTGGATATTGTGAAATCGTCTTTGCCTGTTGCTTTAACTGTAGTTAAAGAAATCAATGAACCAAGACTTGAATCATTAAAAGGTAAAATGAGAGCAAAAAAATATGAACCGGCAGTTTGGTCACTTGCTGATATTAATGGCGATGAGAAAATGGTCGGAGTTAAGAATTCCCCTACAAGAGTGGCTAAAAGTTGGTCAGCACAAAGGGAAGCGGGCAAAGCCGAAATTTTAGAAGGCGACGCAACGGCTAAGGCCGAAACTTTATTCACCAGGCTCAAAGAGCTTGGGCTTGCAAAGTAAGGGGGCATAAAAAACATGAGCGAATTTAAAAAAGAAGATTTTAAAGGTGTATGGGTATTTGCCGAGCAGAGACGCGGCGTTTTACATAATGTAGGATTTGAACTGTTAGGAAGAGGAAGAGAACTTGCTGACCAGTTAGGTTGCGAACTTGCTGCAGTCTTAATAGGAAATGGTATTAAATCAAAAGCAGCTGATTTGATAGCAGCTGGTGCTGATAAAGTTTATGTGGTAGATAGTCCGAAATTGGATCATTTCAATGACGAGTTATATGCTAATGTCTTGTCGGATATCGCAGAGCAGTTTAAGCCAGAAATTATTTTGACAGGTGCAACAGCTGTTGGTCGTGCATTCTTTCCAAGGGTATCCATAAAATTAAATGCTGGATTGACAGCAGATTGTACGGCTTTTGAGCTTGATATGGCTACAAGAAATCTAATGCAGATAAGACCGGCTTTTGGCGGCTCTTTAATGGCAAAGATTATGACTCCGGAAAGACGCCCACAGATGTCAACCGCGAGATATAAAGTTTTTAAACCACTTGTAAAAGATCCAAATAAAAAAGGTGAAGTGATAGAGCCTAAAATTAAAGAAGATTCTTTTTCTGCTCGTTCATCTTTCATTGAATTTATTCAGGAAATTGAAACTACTATTAATTTATCTGAAGCTGATATTGTTGTATCAGGTGGAAGAGGAATGGGTAGTGCTGAGAACTTTAAATTAGTAAGAGAACTTGCACAGGCCTTAAATGGTGCAGTAGGTGCTTCTCGCGCAGCAGTAGATTCTGGTTGGATTCCGTATTCACATCAGGTAGGTCAGACAGGAAAGACAGTTTCGCCTAAGTTGTATGTGGCCTGTGGTATTTCAGGTTCAGTTCAGCACTTAGCTGGAATGCAGTCGTCTGATGTTATAGTAGCGATAAATAAGGATCCAGAAGCGCCTATATTTGGAGTCGCTAAATTTGGACTTGTAGGTGATTTATTTGAAATAGTTCCTGCACTAACTGCAAGGCTGAAAAAAGGATAATTTTACTTATATATAAAAAGGCCGTCCGAAAGGGCGGCCTTTTTAATTTGTTTGAAAACATGTCTTGATATTTAAGTTGATTGTTTGTATCCTTATCCAATGAATTAAATCTTAGATGAATTGAGTGAGGCATGAAGTCTTATGAATGAAACATCAAGTAGAATAAATATTAATCAAACGCAGGAAACAATATCTATTCGCATAAAATCCCACAACCCTGTTCTACATGCTTTTTTTGTTTTGCTGATTATTTCAGCCATATTTATGGCATTAGTTTTAGTGTTTGCAGTTATAGCAGCTATTGTTAAATATGATGTAATAATATCAGTTCTCTCAACTTGTTTAGCAACAGCAGCAATAGTATATAAGGTTTTAGTGATATTTGCTGCATTGAGAGCTTTTTTGTGGATGCTTGCGGGTGAGGAAGTGGTATTAATAACAAAAAGGCAATTGATTTACACAAAAAAAATAGCAGGTATTGGTTTTCCAATTGCAATAGATAAAAAACAAGTAATTGAATTTAAAGTAATTGATTTTATAAGGGAAAAAGATGTAATTCACATGATATTGTCTGAAATAGGGAGACAGGGAAGAGCTTTTGAATTAAAGACTGAAAAAAAGAATCTGAAGTTTGGAATATATATAAGCATGGACGATGCCTACGCAGTTGAAAAAATAATTAAATTGCATTTGGTTAAGTAGGGATATTGTTTATTTTATTTAAAATATGTTAAAATACCATTATTAAATCAATAATTGGAGGTTTTTATGATTATATTTTCTATTTCAATCATCGTGCTTTTGGCGGCGGTAGTTATCATGCAAGTCGTTATTATGAATAAGAAGACAGAGAGTTTGGATCAAGAGCGTATTAAGGACGGCTTTAAATCTGTTGCTATGGATGTTCTTAAATCACAAAGGGATATGGGTTCACAGGAACTGGAAAAGAAAAAAGAACTCATAGAAAAGGAACTTGACGGAAAAAAACAACTAATAGATCAGCGACTTGATATGGTTAATGTTGAACTGACTAAAGTAAGAGATGCTGTTCAAAGTTTTTCTAAGGCCAGTGGCGAAAAAATGGAAGGTGTAAATACAAGACTTGATAATGCAGGAACAGCAATAGTTGAATTGCGTAATGCAACAGGAAAATT